>CAZWFC010000050.1:8161-18454 GCA_964632965.1 uncultured Rhodocyclaceae bacterium | reverse complement strand
TTATGGGGCCCGGGCCATGGCCGCCGGCGCCATCCTGCGTATCGTGTCGGCCCTGTCCGTCGCCCAGAGGCGGGAAATCGAAGACCTTGCCGGCAACCTGGGCATGGCCGTGCTCGGCGAAGCCCACGACGGCGACGCGGTCGATGCCGCCCTGCAACTGAAAACCCCGCTGATCGGCGTCAACAACCGCAACCTGCGCACTTTCGAAGTCTCGCTGGATACCACCCTCGGCCAACTGGGCCGCATCCCGGCCGACCACATCGTCGTCACCGAATCCGGCATTCTCCAGCCCGCCGATGTCGCCTCGATGCGACAACACCGCGTCAACGCCTTCCTCGTCGGCGAAGCCTTCATGCGCGCGCCCGCCCCGGGCGAGGCGCTGGAACGGCTGTTTCGCTAGGCCCGGCGGCGCATTCGGCCCGCCGGTTGCAAAAACACCACACCGCATCCGTCCGGACCGCCGAAACGGGCTTTTCCCTTGGCCTTGGCCGGCACCAACTGGCAGAATTCGCTCATCCCTCGGCAACGGGGGGCAACTTGGAATCAGTGGCCGACCACGTGGTGTCATTGAAACCGCAAACTTTCAACACAAGGAGTTACACATGCAAAAGAAACTGATCGCCCTGGCTATCGCCGGCCTGTCCAGCGCCGCCTTCGCCCAGTCCAACGTCACTATCTACGGTGTCGCCGACGTGTCCTTCGAAAACGTCAAGGCCGGTGGCCCGACCGCCAATGCCGGTAACACCGCTTTGGAATTCGCTTCCCGTAACCGTCTTCAGACCAACAACTCGCTGATCGGCTTCAAGGGCGCCGAGTCCCTGGGCAACGGCCTGACCGCCGTCTTCCAGTTCGAGACCAACGTCGATACGAACACCGCTGGCGGCATGCTCGGCTCCAAGCGCGACACCTACGTCGGCATCGCCGGCAGCTTCGGCACCGTCGCCGCGGGTTACCTGTCCAGCCCGTCGCGCAGCACCCTGGTCACCTTCGACGTGATGCCCGGCGCCACCGGCGCTGGCGGCATCAACGCGCTGATGGGCCGTGTCAACGTCGGCGCTGCGCTCAACCCCCTGCAAGCCAACGGCAGCACCGCCAACACCTTCAGCCAAACGGCGGGCGCCCAAAACCAGCAGAACATGATCTTCCGCACCCCGGCGATCGCCTACATCACGCCGACGTTCAGCGGCGTCACCGGCGCGATCGCCTATGTGCCGAACTCTGGCCGCGATAACGCTGCTGGCGTCACCGCCGGCTCCGGCGCCCCGGTTGCCGGCGCTGTTCAGCGTGACCCGAGCGCTTGGAACATCTCCCTGAACTACGCCAACGGCCCGATCAAGGTTGGCTATGCCTACCTGGACGCCAAGGACACCAACGTTCTGTCCAACCTTACCGTAGTTCCGAACGCGAACTACACCGGTTCTGAAAAGAACAAGATGCACACCCTGGGTGCGTCCTATGCGTTCCCGATGGGCCTGACCCTGTCCGCCGTTTGGGACAAGATCAGCTCCGACTTGGGCAACCAGCCCGCTGCTGCCGCCGCGACTGTCAAGAGCGTGTCCCGTACTGGCTGGTATCTGGGCGCCAAGTTCGTGACGGGCGCGAACGAGTTCGCCGCCGCCTATTCCAAGGTTGGCGACAACTCCGTCGGTATCGCAGGTGCAGCCGCCGCCGGCGTCTCCTATGGCGACGATGGTGCCAAGCAGTTCTCCCTGCGCTACGGCTACAACTTCTCCAAGCGTACTCAGGTCTATGCTCTTTACAGCAAGGTCACCAACGACGCCAACGGCAACTACGACCTGTTCAACGGTTCCGGTGCTCCGGCCACCCAACAGGCTGGTTCCGATCCGCAGTCCTTTGGCGCTGGCATCCGCCACTCCTTCTAATCGACTCCTGTCGATCTGAGACTGAAACGGCCACCTTCGGGTGGCCGTTTTTTCGTTGACCCTGCAACTTGATGCGGTTAGATTTGACTTCATGCCTAACCCGACCCACTCTTTCCACGGTCAAGTCTCCGATTCCGATCGGGAGCTTATCCTTCGCCAGTTGGCGCCCTTGCTCGCCGGCTGCGATGCTGGCATTCGCCTGTTCGGCTCGCGTGCGCGCGGCGATGCCGGTAATCGATCCGATATCGATCTGGCCCTGATCTGCGCCGAGAAGCCTCCGGCAGACTTGCTTGCTCGCATTCGCGAGACGCTTGAAGAGGCATCCATCCCGTTCCGGACCGACATTGTCGACTACCGGTCCGCCCCCCTGGAACTCAGACAGGCAATCGACCGCGAGGGCATCGAATGGATCGCGTAACCCAGCGTGTGGAGATCGCCCGCAAGGCGCTCGCTACATTGTTTGAATTAGCCGCAGAACCTCACAGCAAGCTCGTGCGCGATGCTTCGATTCAGCGTTTCGAGTACTCATTCGAGGCCGTTTGGAAGGCGGCGCAGCTCGTGCTTCGGGTTCGCTACGGCATAGAACTCGGCGCGCCGAAACCGATCATCCGCGCCTGTTTCGAGAACAGCGTTCTCGACGAAACACAAAGCCGACTCGCGTTGGCGATGACCGACCATCGCAATTTGACTTCCCACACTTACAACGAAACACTGGCTGACGAGATTTTCGCGGCCATCCCCGCCTACCGCGAACTGATGGCCGCGTGGCTGGAAAAACTCGCTGCCGGCTGAACGGCTCGAAACAGCTGGACCCGCGCAAGCTTGCTTAATTGCGCATTTCTCCAAAGAATCTGGCCTGAGACAGCGGCTTCTAGCGTTGCAGACAGTCCCGCATCATGTCGATCAGTTCCTCGTGCCCCTCCGCCTGGCCGACAAGCGTATCCAGCAACGGTCTGATCGGGGCAATCATCAAGTCGGGCGCCTCTTCGAATGCGCGCATGAGCAAATGGCCCTCGCTTTCGGCGAGCACGGCACCGAGCACGAGGGCCTGTTGTCGGTCCTTCGCCGCTTTTTCCGGAAAACCCTGCCGTTGCGTGCTGGCATAGAGCTTGTGCCACACAAACCTGGCAGCCTGGGGCAGGCGAACCGGGATGCATTGCCCGCCGGCGAGCATCGCCCCTGGTTCCGGATCGGACAGCAGATAGTCATAGTAGGGTATGGCTTGTGCCGACCACGCGAGTTCGGGCACGCTAACCAACGCACCCAGTGCGCTGCCCGGTGCGAGCATATCCACCCGCAGGCCTTGCACCCCCGGCAGTTTCACCGACGTTGAGGGTGTAGTCGATGGCAAACCGGGTACCGCGACAAAAGGCAAGCCGGTAGCATGCATGGTTTCCAGAAACGACAGCGGTGCCGCCAGTTTCAACGGTTGCCGGCGAGCAAGGTCGATGTCCTGCGTGCGTGCGCTCACCGCAATCACTCCGAGTTCGTTCAGCCAGGCCATGAATCCCAGTGTTCCGACCAGAACCAGTCCGGCGGCAAAAGCCTGCCGGTTGTGCAGCTCCGTCAGCACACGCGCAATCGGTTTGTCGGCGACCTGGAATCCGAGTTTGCGCAGCGCAGATACCTGCTGCGCCGTCCAGTTGCTGAACGCTATGCGCTCGCGCATTGCGTTCAGGGTGTCTTCTTCCCCGTCTTTACACACCAAGTCTTCCCATGCCTTGCCTGGAACGGTGTAGAAGACGCGATACCAATACGGATAGCCGCTACCCTTGCGCAGGGCGAGCGAACCGGGTGTGCCCGGCAACAAGTGCCCCGCCGCCAAAGTACGTTCCTTGAGTTCCGCATACTGAGTGCGGAAAGCCAACTCCTGCTCGCGGTAGAGGTGTGAAGCCAATGACTTACCCCATGATTCAGTGTTTTACGGGGTAAATATAGCTTGACTTCCCCGATCCTGCAAGCACGGCCGATCCAACAAACGACGTAACACCCTGCGTATAGGGCTCGTGGCCATGGCAGGACGTATGACGATTGACACGAGCCATCCATAGCACTACCATCAGCACTCGAAATAGGTCTTGGAGAAGCTCATGACGCATCAGATTTTGGCCGAAACAACGGCAAGCGTATCCGATCTGAAGAAGAATCCCATGGGCACTGTAGCGGCAGGCGAGGGATTTCCCGTCGCCATTCTCAATCGAAATGCGCCAGCGTTTTACTGTGTGCCGGCAAAAGCCTATGAAGCGCTGATGGACAAACTTGAAGACATGGAACTCAACGCCATCGCCGATGCCCGCAAAGACCTGCCGGTAATCAAGGTCACGCTCGATGACCTATGAGCTTGGCTTTCTGGATGAAGCACTGAAGGAATGGCATAAGCTTGATGCTGGCGTTCGCGAACAATTCAAGACCAAACTAGCAGAGCGGCTGGAAAACCCGCGTGTCGCGTCTGCCAAGCTGAGCGGGCATCAGGATCGGTACAAGATTAAACTGCGTAGCGTCGGCTATCGCCTCGTGTATGAGATTCGCGAGAGTCGGTTTATCGTCGTGGTGGTCGCGGTAGGCAAGCGGGAACGCAACGCCGTGTATAAGACCGCCGCAAAACGATAGGGCGTCAGGCCTTCCGATTGAACCAAAGAAAAAAGGGGCGCCGCAGCGCCCCTTCGTTTTGCAACCGTCGGCAGCGAAACTACGCTTTGACGACGACCCGCGCGGTGAGCTTTTCCTTGATGCGGGCCGACTTGCCGGAACGGCTGCGCAGGTAGTAGAGCTTGGCACGGCGCACGTCGCCGCGGCGCTTGAGTTCTACGCTGGCGATCAGCGGCGAGTAGGTCTGGAAGGTGCGTTCGACGCCTTCGCCGGCGGAGATCTTGCGCACGATGAAGCTGGAGTTGAGGCCGCGGTTCTTCTTGGCGATGACGACGCCTTCGTAGGCCTGCAGACGCTCGCGCGTGCCTTCCTTGACCTTCACCTGGACGATGACGGTGTCGCCCGGCGCGAAGTCGGGGATGGTCTTGCCGAGGCGGGCGATTTCCTCTTTTTCGAGTTCTTCAATCAAGTTCATTTTCTTGCTCCAAAAAATACGGCTCATGGTTGTCCATAGCCTTTCGTGCAGAGCAGTTCATCAAATCGATGACTGATGCACGCGGTTTCTAGTTTTGACGCTCGCGCCGGAATTCTGCCAGCAGTCGCGCCTCTTCGCTACTCAGACTGCGGCATTCGAGCAATTCCGGCCGCCGCAGCCACGTCCGGCCCAACGCCTGTTTCAGACGCCAGCGCCGAATGTTCTCATGATGGCCGGACAACAGCACGTCCGGCACCCGCATTCCTTCGTATTCCTCCGGTCGCGTGTAGTGCGGGCAATCCAGCAACCCGTCCGCAAACGACTCTTCCACCGCCGATGCCTCGTCGTTCAAGGCGCCCGGCAACTGCCTGACGCTGGCGTCTATCAGCGCCAGCGCCGCGATCTCGCCGCCCGAAAGGACGAAATCGCCCAGCGATATTTCCTCGTCGACGCACCGCTCGATCAGGCGCTCATCGACTCCTTCGTAGCGACCGCACAACAATATCGCGCCGTCGCCCGCCGCCAGCTCGCAGACGCGTGCATGCGTCAGCGGCCTGCCCTGCGGCGAAAGGTAGATCACCCTGCCACCGCCACCGCGCGCGGCTTTCGCCGCGGCGATGCTCTTTTCCAGCGGCGCCGGTTGCATCACCATGCCCGGCCCGCCGCCGAAGGGACGGTCATCGACCGTCCGGTAATTGTTCTCCGCCCAATCGCGCGGGTTCCAGCCGGCAAACTGCCACAGCCCGCGCTCCAGCGCGCGCCGCGTGATGCCCGACTGCGTCACGGCAGCGAATATTTCCGGGAAGAGCGTGACGACGTCAAACCGAAGCGTCACCAATCCTTCCCCCATGCCACGCGAATACAACCTGCGCTTACAGCAACATCCTTTACTACCGAGGCCACGAAGGGGAGCAAGCGCTCGCGCGCGCCATCTCCTTCGTTTACCACAAGCACCTGGTTGGCACCGGCTTCGATCAACGAAACCACCTTGCCAAGCGACTCGCCGTCTTCATTGACGACGGCAAGGCCGATCAGGTCGCCCCAGTAAAACTCGTCTGCGGCGTTTTTCGGCAAGGCTTCACGTGGCGCGGCCACATAAAGCCCGTCGAGCTTCTCGGCCGCACTGCGGTCATCGACGCCATCGAGCTTGACGATCAGACTCTTGCCGTGAAAACGCAGGGCTTTCAGCCCCACCGGCGACCAGTCCGCACTCTCGGGCGCAGCACCCAGCCACAACGTGGGCATACCCTTCCAGGCGAGCGGATCGTCCCCGAAGGGATGAACCTTGACCCAGCCGGCAACGCCGTACGGGACGACGATGCGCCCCAGAACGACCATGCTGCTTAGGCAGCCTTCTTGGCGAGACCCTTGACCAGGCGCGCCGCGGTCGGCGACAACTGGGCACCGTTGCCCTGCCAGTAGGCAAGACGCTCGGCATTGACGACAAGGCCAGGCTCGTTCGCAGCGGCGACCGGGTTGTAATAACCGATGCGCTCGATGAAACGGCCGTCGCGGCGATTGCGCGAATCGGTGACCACCATGTTGAAGAAGGGGCGCTTCTTGGCGCCGCTACGGGCAAGACGAATGACGACCATTTGTGTCGGTCCCTCGAAATCGGAAAAAGCCGTGGATTATAAGGGGTAAACCGCCTTACTGGAATATTTCGGCGATCGTGCGTTGAACGGCTTCCGCCGCCGCCTTCGGATCGCCGGCCTGACGGATCGGCCGGCCGACGACGATATAGTCGGCGCCGTTCCGAAACGCCTGGGCGACATCGACGGTGCGCTTCTGGTCGTCCGCCGGTTTGTTCTCCACCGGGCGGATGCCGGGCGTGACGACGAGCAGCTTCTGGCCGAGTTCGCGCCGGATCATCGGCGCTTCGAGTCCGGAGGAGACGATGCCGTCGATGCCGGTTTCGAGGGCGCGGCGCGCGCGCGAAAGCACGAGCTTGTCGACGTCGCAGGCGAAGCCCAGGTCATCGAGGTCGCCGCGGTCGAGACTGGTCAGCACCGTGACGGCGAGGATTTTCAGGTCGCCCTTTTCCTTGGCCGCCGCTTCCATGATGGCCTGGTTGCCGTGGATGGTGGCGAAGGTCGCGCCGCTGCCGGCGAGCGCACGCACGGCGGAGCGGACCGTCTCGGGAACATCGAAGAACTTGAGGTCGACGAAGACCTTCTTCTTCTCTTTCACCAGCCAGTGGAGCAGTTCGAAATAGCCGCCGGCCATGAAGAGTTCGAGGCCAATCTTGTAGAAGCGGACGGCATCGCCCAGTTGCCGTACCAAGGCCTTGGCGGCCTCGGCGTCGGGCACGTCGAGGGCGACGATCAGGCGGTCGGCGGGGTCGATGGGCTTGTCGGATTTCAGGTTGGTCATCATTTCTTTCCGGATTTGGCGGCCGCGTGAAACTGGTCTAGGGATTGCGTCTTGTAGTGCCCGTCGACGACATAGCGGCCGAGTTGCATGAATTCGTCGGCGTCCTTGGTCGCGCCTGACAGGCGCACGAGTTCGCGACCGTCGTCGCCGACGACGATGAAGGTCGGCGTGCCGCGGATTCTGAGGCTGCGGGCGTAGGCCTTTTCGGTTGTCTCGCGGCCGGCGAAATCCGTGACGGCGACGTCGCCCAGCACATCGACCGCAAAGACGGCGAAGTGCTTGTGGAAGTAAGCCTGCACGTCATCGCGGTTCAATACCTGCTGGCGCATCTTGCGGCAGTAGGGGCAGCCTTCGGTCTCGAACATCAGCAGCACGCCGGACTTGCCGGCCTTCTGCGCCGCCTTCAGCTCGGCAGGGAAATCGCCCAGGCTCTGGTCGAAAAACCGCTCGGCATCGGCCGCGCGCGCGCCGGCCCCGGCCAGCCAGGCGGCAAGGGCAACGAGCAACAACGCGGCGCGCAACGATCGCATGGCATTCTCCGAGGAGTCCGGATTCTACTAGAATCCATAAACAGACCATGTCCAAATCCGGTTCCCGCAGCGGCATTGACTATCCTTCCGCACTTCAGGATGCGCTGGCATGGCTGGGTGCGCCGCCGGCCGACGATCCGCTGCGCGATCTGGCACCGCTGCGCACGCATCTTGGCGGCATTGCTTCCGTCGCCATCCCGCCGTTGCAGTACTTCAAGATACTCGAACTCTTCCAGACGCGGGCCAACCTGACCGGCAGCACGGTCAAGCCGCTGTTGCTCGATGCCACCCTGCCGGTCGCCAAGCGCCTGCGCACGGTCGCCCACGGCCTGATGGACGTCCATGAGGCCCTGGCTGCCGGCTACAGCCGGGTGATCCACGAGACCACCCGCGAAAAACTGCACAGCCTGAAGCGCACGCCGGTGCAACTGTGCGCGCTGGGCCTGGCGAACCTGGCGCAGCAGTTCGAGGTCGCCCAACTGATTTCGGCGCCCGCACCGGCGGACTTCTGGGAGTGCGTGCTGCGCTTCCATGGCCTGATCCGTGCCGACACGCCCTCCCCGGCCGAAGCCGACGAAGCCATGCGGCGCATGAAAGCGCTGCTGGCGCTGGCAGCGGCCCAGCCGGAAGGATTTTCGCCGCGCGAAACCGCCTTTCTCGCCGAGTACCTGCGCACCCAGGCGATGGCTGTCGAAATCGGCGCATCGGCGGAAGACCGGGCTGACGATGGTTATTGGCTCGATGCGACCCAGGGCTTTCCGCCCACGGCGACATCGCGCCGGACACCGCCTGGCAATGCCGCCCTGCATTTCTCGTGCTCCGCATTGAGCCGCCTCGCATGCACGCATCTGGCCCATATCGAGCAAGGCGAACGCCCGGAGTCCTTCGGGCTGCCCCATGAAATCCTTTTCGCGGATTACCGCAGCGTGCTCGCGCGCGCCGCGGAACGCTGGGCCAGCCCGCCGAAACGCCAGACCCACCGCCGCCGCCACGGTTATCGCGTCGCGGTCTGCACCCATCTCGGCTCGCTCTGGCAGCAATTGCGCAGCGGCGACGGCGCGGCCGAAACCGCGGTGGAGCTGGCAACCAGCGACTGGATGGTCCTCAACGAAAGCCCGAGCGGCTACGCCATCATGCACGTTGCCGGCGAGCTGGGCGGACTGGTTTCCGGCAGCGCCATCGGCCTGCGCCCCGCCCCGGGGGAACCCTGGAACATTTGCGTCGTGCGCTGGGCGCGCAGCGAAAACCCGGAGCACATCGAACTCGGACTCGAACTGGTATCGCCGCTGGCCGAGGCCGTGCGCATCGCACGCCACGACACGGACGGGGAACAACCGCCCATCCCGGCCCTGCTGCTGCCGCCGCTGCCGGCGCTGCATCGCGGCGAGGCCTTGCTGACGGCGCGCGGCTATTTCGCGCCGGGTGCCTTCACGCTCGTCCAGGAGTCGCCCGATCGCGTCAAGGTGACCGCGTGCGCGGCCGGGCAACTGTCGATGCACACGGCCTGCATCGAGATCTTCGAGTTCGAGCGCAACCTCTCTGCGCTCTAGTCAGCGCGTCAAGGCTTGGCGGAACCGGGCAGTTCCGCGACCACCAGTGCACCGATGAGTATCACGCCCCAGGACAAGTACAACCAGACGAGGAAGATCGGAATCGCCGCGAACGCCCCGTACATCACGGTATAGGCCGGGAAATTGGCGACATACAGGCCGAACAGGCGCTGCATGGCGAGAAAGCCGAGCGCGGCGAACAGGCCTCCGGCAACGGCATGCCAGCGCGACACCGGGCGATTGGGAACCCCCCAATAGAGCAGGGCGAACAACATCGCCATGAACACGCTCGGCAGTACGCGGAAGAATGCGGCGCTGGCCCAGCCCGGATCGTCGACCAGTCCGAACGAAATGCCGGCGACGAAAGTGATGAACACCAGGCTGCCGCCGAATGCCACCGGACCGAGCAGCAGCGCGATCAGGTGCATCACCACCCGCCGGATCAGCGGACGTTTCGCCTTGATCTTCCAGATCGCGTTGAAGGCATGCTCGATGGTCAGCATCTGCATCAACGCCGTAACCGCCAGGGCACCGACTCCGACCAGGGTCACGCGTTCGGCACGATGGGCGAACTGGCCGAGGTATTTCGCGATCACGGTACCCGCCTTCTCCGGCAGCAGGTTGGCCAGCAGGAATTTCTCCAGGGCGGCGCTCATGCCGGCGGCGAACGGGAAATGCGAGATCAGGCCGAGACCGACGGCGAGCATGGGCACCAGGCCCAGCAGCGTGGCGAAAGAAAGCGCGGCAGCGGTCTGCGCCAGCCGTTCCGACCGGAAACGGCGCACAACGCTGAGCACAAGGCGGAAGGGAGCGAGGAGCCAACGCATATAATTTGCGGATTCTAATGCCAGCGATACAAAAGCCGGCACCTGCGGAGCAGTTGATGGATAGTT
>CAZWFC010000050.1:0-8061 GCA_964632965.1 uncultured Rhodocyclaceae bacterium | reverse complement strand
ATTCTAATGCCAGCGATACAAAAGCCGGCACCTGCGGAGCAGTTGATGGATAGTTCACGATTGGCGCACAAACTCAATCTCGCGGCGTCGGCCAGCCTCGTCGGCCTGATCGCGCTTTGCGTCGCCTGGGAGCTGTGGCTCGCGCCGTTGCGGCCCGGCGGTTCATGGCTGGTGCTCAAGGCACTGCCGCTCATGGCGCCGCTGTTCGGCATCCTGCGCGGACGCCGCTACACCCACCAATGGGCGTCGATGCTGTCCCTCGCTTATCTGATGGAAGGCCTCGTCAGGGTCAGTACCGAAAGCGGCGTACCGCGATTTCTGGCGGCGACTGAAATCGCGCTGTCGCTGGTCTTCTTCTCGGCGACGATCTTCTATGCGCGCACCGCGTCCGGAAGTTCCGTTCGCAGCTAACCCCCGGTGCCGGCCAGGTTGCCCGAGACGACGCCTTTCTTGAAGTAACTGTCGAGAATACCGGACGAAAACAGCTGTGCGACCTCATCCGAGCAGTTGTCCAGGCGCAGCTTGAAGCGGCCGTCGCCGACCAGTTCGGAGAGAATGATCAGGGTCCCGATACCGCTCGAACTGAGGCCGGATACGCCGCTCAGGTCGACGGCGATTGCCTTCGCCCCCTCCTGCCACCGCGCCTTGCAGACGAGCAGGAGTTCACGCGCGGTTTCGAAACCGAATTCGCCGGTAACGATAACCTGCAACTCGCCGTTGGCTTGCTTGCTGGTTACTTGAACGGTCACGTCGATTCTCCCGATGCCTGCGCCAAAGGCGGATATCTTACCCCGCCCCGGTCAGGACGCATGTTCATTGCCCAGCCGGAACGCCGCCACCGCGTCCAGCGTAACGCCGGCGAGGTGCTTCAGCGTCTGGGCGGTATCCGCCGCCGCCTGCGCCGCCGCGCTGTTTTCCTCGGCCATCTGGGCGACCGATTCAACGTTGGACGCGAGATCCTGGCTGGCCACGCCCTGCTCGCGCAGGGCGCTGGTGATGTCGCCGACCACGCCGACCACATGAGCCGCGCCGGATGCGATCTCCCGTATGGAGGTCTGCGCCCGATGCGCGCGATCGACCCCGTGCTCGACCTGAGCCACCGCCTGCTGCATGGTCAGGACGGCCGCCTGCGCGCTTTCCTGCACGCTGCCGATCATGTTGCCGATTTCGGTGGTGGCGTTGGCCGTGCGTTCCGCCAGCTTCCTCACCTCGTCTGCCACCACGGCGAAGCCGCGGCCCTGCTCGCCGGCGCGCGCCGCCTCGATGGCCGCGTTCAGCGCCAGCAGGTTGGTCTGGTCGGCCACTTCGCGAATGACCTGGACGATGCCGGTGATCCGCTGGGAATGTTCTCCCATCGCGCCGATCGCCTCGGCGGCCTGCGTCACGGTGCCGGCGATGCGCTGCATCTCGGTGACCGTCTCGCCGATGACTTGGTCGCCCTCGGCCGACAGTTCACCCGAGTGGCGGGTGACGCCGTCGGCTTCGCCGGCGTTGTCGGCAACATGGTTGATGCTGACGGACATCTCCTCGACCGTCGCCGCCATGGTCGCCGCCGCTTCGCTCTGGTGCACCGAACCGGCGGCCACCTGCGACGAGGAAGCCGCCAGGTCGCCAGCCGCGTGAGTCAGTTCCTCCGCGTTGGCGCGCAGGCGGCGGATCGTGCCGCGCAATTCGCCCTGCATGCGGGCGACCGCCGCCAGCATGCTGGTGGTGTCGCCGGAGCGCAGTTCCATTTCGCCGCTCAGGTCGCCGGCGGCGATGCGCTGCACGATGGCCGTCGCCGCTTCGGGCTCGCCGCCGAGCGGCCGCGTCACGGAACGGATGATGGACGTGGCGCTGATCAGCCCCACCACGACGGCAACCGCCAGTGCGGCCAGCAGCAGATTGCGCGCCGTGGCATACGCATCATGCGATGCGCGTCCGGTCTCTTCGAGAATCCTGCCCTGGAACTGGATCAGTTCGTCGATCTTCTTCAGGAACGAATTCAGGGCCGGCAAGGTTTCCGTCATCATCGCCTGGCGCGCCTCCTCGTCCTTGCCGGCTTTCAGGAATTCGCCGACCTTGGTGAACGCGGCGACATAAACCTTGCGCCGCTCGCGCACCTCCTGCAGCAGGACCTTGCCTTCGGGCCGGTAAAGCGCTTTTTCCAGGGCATCGAGACGCTCGGTGATGGCCTGCTTGTTGTCATCGATGCGCTTGAAGATCGGCGCGCGATCCTGCGTCAGGAACAACTCGAACGTCGCCCGCGTGTTGTCGCTGACTCGGTCGTTAACCTCGCTGGCCAGCTGCGCCTTCTGCCAGTCCTTCGCGACGATGCGATCGATCATCCCGTCCAGTTCGGCCAGACGATTCCAGGCCAGGCCCGCCGTCACGGCAAGCAGGAGAAAGAAAATGCCGTAGCCGACGCCGAGGCGACCGGCAATCGTTGTTTTTCCGAACATGGCGACCCCTAAATCCGGTTAAGCCCGGCGCCGGTGCTCCGTTCGCGGATACCTGGCCGGCTTCAATTTCGGGGCTCGGATGTGGCCCCGACAGGCAATCACCGGCATACGGCCGGTAATGCCGTACTTTCCCATGCGGGAAAGAAATAGTCGCGCGGAGTTTAGGGCCTTTCCATTGTCATTTCAATGCTTATCCCGGCGCACTTCGCGGCCTTCCGGGCGACGCGGACGCACTTCGACAACCGGTGCCGCCGCAACGAGATTGAGCTTTTCCGCAGCCAGCACGATCTCCCGCGCCAGCTCGATGAGCTTGCGTCGCTCCATACGCGCCTGTCCGCGCAGAAGTTCGAAGGCCTCCTGCCGTCCGAGGCGGCGACGCTCCATCATGATGCCGATGGCGAGCGAGACATCGCGGTCGGCATCGAGCGCCGTCTGCAGCTGGCGACCGGTGTCGCGCAGTTTCCGGGCGTCGCCGGCGCGCGCATAGGCCGCTTCGATGGCGGGCACCAGACGGTCGGGATCGGCCGGCTTGACGACGTAGCCCATGGCGCCCACGGCCGAGGCCTGTTCGACCAGTTCCTCGTCGCTGTAGGCAGTGAGGAAGATGAACGGCACGTCGCTGTCGGCCTCATGCAGGCGTCGCGCCAGATCGATACCCGTAAGCCCCGGCATGCGGACATCGAGAATGGCCAGATCGATGCCGCCGGCCGCCAGCACGTCCTCGGCTTCCTCGACCGAGGAAGCGGTGACGACGCGGTAGCCGGCTTGGCGCAGGCCTTCCCCCAGCGTCGCCAGCACCAGCCGGTCGTCGTCCAGCAACAGCAGTCGTTTAGTCTCGGTCGAATCGATAGTCATGGCCTGCTCCTCAGAATTTCAACGTTACGATAGGGGGTTCCAGCGTCAGCCTGGCCTCGACGCCGGCCGGGCTGTTCGTCAAATCGAATCGGGCGCCGCGGCGCGGCAGCAGGGAATGAATCAGCTGCAGCCCGCTGCCGCTGCCTGAGGCTGATCCCGGCCCCCGATCCGGCAGAATGCCGCCGTTGGCGATCGTCAGCAACACGCGCTCCCGGGCGATATCGATCTTCATCGCGATCGATGGCGTGGATCCCGGACTGCCGTGTTTGATGGCGTTGAACACGATCTCGTTCAGCACCAGGGCAATCGGTACGGCCTCGAGCTCGCTGACAACGACTTTGCAGCCTACGCTGGGTTCTTCGACCTGGAAATTGATGCCGCTGTGCATCAATTGGCCGATGCCGGAAACGACCTCCATCAGGAGGTCCGACAACTCGACCCGCACCACGCCCGGCCGGCCCTGCAAGCCGTAAATGATGGCCACGGCCTGCACCTGGGCAATCGCCTCGTTGATCAGGGAAGACAATTCGGCGTGCTGGTTGGCGTAGTTGCGCAGCATGCCCGTCACGCCTTGCAGGTTGTTCTTGATGCGGTGATGCACCTCGCGCACCAGGGCGTCGCGCTGCGCGCGCGCGGACTCCTCGGCCTGCCGCTCAAGGCGTTTCTGTTCGGTAATGTCCTCGCTCATGCACACCACCTGGACCACCCGGCCGGCGGCATCGCGCACCGGGGCGGAACGATGGCGGATGTGGCGCAGATCGGTGCCGTCGCGCAGGATGCGGAACTGTATTTCCAGGGGATGCTCGGCCTGATGATGGGTGACGGCATCCAGCACCCGCGGCTGGTCTTCGACATGGATGGCCTGCATCCATTTGAAGGGCGAGGCGGCCAGTTCCTCCTTCGGCCGCCCCAATATCTTCTCGTAGGCCGGGCTGACGTAATGGACCTGCGTCCCGTCGGGAGCCATGATCCAGAAGATTTCCTCGATGTTCTCGGCGACCTGGCGGAAGCGCAGCTCGCTTTCCCGCAAGGCCTGTTCGATGCGTTTGCGCTCGGTGATGTCTTCGCAGATTACGGCGCGCATGGGCTCGCCGCCGACGTCGTCGACCGGAAAGGAGCGCACGGACAGCCAGCGCAACTGGCCGTCCTGCCGATGAATGCGGAACTCGGCGCTGGCTGCGCCATCGGCTTCGGTCTGTTCGAGGAAGGCGGTCGCCACGGTCCGGTCTTCCGCGACGATCAGGCCGTAGGGAAGCGCCGGGTCGGCCAGAATCGCCGCCCGGCTGATGCCGAGTATTCTTTCGGCGGCCGCATTCAGGTAATGAAAGCGCCGATCCCGCAGCGAATAGGTCGCGGCGGCATCGAGCATGTGATCGGCAAAAGCAAAGGAGCGGCGGCCTGGCCCCCCGGGATGATCCATCGCAGTCCCCACGTATTTGCCACACCGTATCCGGTACGGCGCGCGGGTGCCTGGCGCCGGTTGAGTTGCATCGCCGGCGTGCGGTTCGGGCGCGCCTTTCCCCCGTTGCGAATTGCCGGGCAACGGGGGCGGGTAGTCTACCTCACACTTGCGGGTTTACGCGTTCCGGTCCCGCTTCGAGCTTGTTGAGGGCATTGATGTAGGCCTTGGCCGACGCGACGATGATGTCGGTATCCGCCCCCTGGCCATTGACGATGCGGCCATCCTTGGACAGGCGTACCGTCACTTCGCCCTGGGCGTCGGTGCCTGTCGTGATGGCGTTGACCGAGTAGAGCAGCAGGTCGGAACCGCTGCCCGCCACTTTCTCGATCGCCTTGAAGGTCGCATCCACCGGTCCGCCGCCGTCCGACTCGACCTGCCGCTCGACGCCGCCGACGGTCAGCGTCAACCGGGCCAGCGGCGCCTCGCCGGTTTCGGAATGGAACATCGACGACACCAGCCGGTAGCGTTCGCTTTCAGGCGTCACGGTTTCATCGCCGATGATGGCGAAAATATCCTCGTCGAAGATTTCCCGCTTCTTGTCGGCCAGTTCCTTGAAGCGACCGAAAGCTGCGTTGAGGGCTTCCTCGCTCGGCAACTCGATGTTCAGTTCCTTCAGGCGGGTCTTGAAGGCGCTGCGTCCCGAGAGCTTGCCCAGCGTCAGCCGGTTGTTGGCCCAGCCCACGTCCTCGGCACGCATGATTTCGTAAGTCTCTCGATGCTTCAGGACACCGTCCTGGTGAATGCCGGACTCATGGGCGAAGGCGTTGGCGCCGACGACCGCCTTGTTCGGCTGCACGGCATAGCCGGTGATCTGGGACACCAGTTTCGAAGCCGGCACGATCTGGGTCGTGTCGATGCGGGTATCGCAGGTAAACAGATCGCCACGGGTACGCACGGCCATCACCACTTCTTCCAGCGAGGCGTTGCCGGCGCGCTCGCCGAGCCCGTTGATGGTGCACTCGACCTGGCGCGCCCCGGCCAGCACGGCGGAAAGCGAGTTGGCGACGGCGAGACCGAGATCGTTGTGGCAATGCGTCGACCAAACGACCTTGTCGGCGCCGGGAACACCCTCGATCAAACGGCGCATGCGTTCGCCCCAGACTTCGGGAATGCTGTAGCCGACGGTGTCGGGGACATTGATGGTGGTGGCGCCGGCCTTGATGACGGCATCGAAGACGCGGCAGAGAAAATCGAAGTCGGAACGGACGGCATCCTCGGCGGAGAACTCGACATCGTCGGTGTACTGGCGCGCGAGCTTGACGGCGGCCACTGCCGCATCGACCACCTGGTCCGGCGTCATGCGCAGCTTCTTTTCCATGTGGATCGGGCTGGTGGCGATGAAGGTATGGATGCGCCCGGACTTGGCCGGCTTGATGGCCTCGCCGGCACGCCGCACATCGGCTTCGCTGGCGCGCGCCAAGCCGCAAACGGTGGAATCCTTGATCGCCTCGGCAATGGCCTTGACGGCTTCGAAATCCCCCGGGGAAGCCGCCGGGAAGCCCGCCTCGATCACATCGACCCGCATGCGCTCCAGCTGACGGGCAATGCGCAGCTTCTCTTCCCTGGTCATGGAAGCGCCGGGGCTCTGTTCGCCGTCGCGAAGCGTGGTATCGAATATGAAGAGATGTTGCTTGCTCATCGTCGTCTCCTGTGGAGTACGTTAATAAGGGCCTGCCGGTCGTGCCGTCAGACCTTTGGAAAAACCGGATTGTGGGGGTATTGTTTGCTAGCGCGCGCGGCGCAGCAGCGGCAGCAGTTTGGCGCGCAGGGGACGCTGCGCCAGCAGCAAGCCGGAGAGGGCGAGGAACACAACAGCAGTGGCTAATGTCGCAAACATGGATCGACTATAACCAACTTAATCCGGCCGTGCAATACCCTTGTTGGCCGAGTTGCGCCTGGCCAACAGGTTCCACGCCAGCATGACGTAGCCCGAAAGGGCGTAGCAGAGAAACAGCGCGAACAGCACGCCTGGCGGGTAGCTCGACACCAGCGCATAGCCGAGGACGATGGCCGGAACCGCCATGAAGGGCACGCTGCGGCGCAGGTTGATGTCCTTGCCGCTCCAATAGCGCAAGGTGCTGACCATGGTGATGCCGGCGAACAGCGTCAGCGCGAAGGCGTACCAGCGCACTTCCTCGCCGGGGATGTTGAGGTCGTTGATGATCCAGACGAAGGCCGCCACCAGCGCAGCGGCGGCCGGGCTCGGCAGCCCCTGGAAGTAACGCTTGTCCACGGTGCCGATGTTGGTGTTGAAGCGCGCCAGACGCAACGCCGCGCCGGCGCAATAGACGAAAGCGGCGATCCAGCCCCACTTGCCCATGCCCTTCATCGCCCACTCGAAGACGATCAGCGCCGGGGCGGCGCCGAAGGACACCATGTCGGACAGCGAATCGTACTCGGCGCCGAAGGCGCTCTGGGTGCGGGTCATGCGCGCAACGCGGCCGTCGAGGCCGTCGAAGACCATGGCGATGAAGATCGCCACCGCCGCATATTCGAAGCGTCCGGTCATGGCCTGGACGATGGCGTAGAAACCGGCGAACAGCGCCGCCGTCGTCAGCAGGTTGGGCAGCACATAGATGCCGCGCCGGCGCAGTTCCGGGTTCATCAGCGTCTTGCGGGGACGGAATTCCGGCATGGGAAGCCTGTCGATGAGGAAACGAAGCGGCTATTGTAGCCGCTCGCAACGCCAAAGGCGCAGGCGCCCGGCCACGGCCTGCCGCCCTCGTGACTCAACTCACGCGCGCCGCCTCACGCGAACAGCAGGTGGAAGGCCGCACCAATAGCGGCGCAAGCACCGATCACCGGAATGATGCCGATCTTGTAGCGGAACAGGGCCAGCGCGGCACCCACCGTCAGCAGAGCGGAAAAAGCCTCGAAGTGTCCGGCGAACGGCGTCGCCGCAGTCCCCTGCGGCCACAGCACATGCCAGGCGAAGAAGGCCGCGAGGTTGATGATGACGCCCACCACGGCGGCGGTGATGCCGGTGAGCGGCGCAGTGAACTTGATGTCGCCGTGCGTCGCCTCGACCGCCGGCCCGCCGATGAGGATGAAGAGAAAACTCGGCAGGAAGGTGAAGAAGGTCGCCACGGCGGCGCCCGCCAGGCCTGCCATGAACAGCGCCTCGGCGCCGAAGATCTGTTTCGTCCAGCCGCCGACGAAACCGACGAAAGTCACCACCATGATCAGCGGCCCCGGCGTGGTCTCGCCCAGCGCGAGGCCGTCGATCATCTGCGGACCGGTGAGCCAGCCGAAGGCTTCGACGCCGCCCTGATAGACATAGGGCAACACCGCATAGGCACCACC
>CAZWFC010000049.1:0-18501 GCA_964632965.1 uncultured Rhodocyclaceae bacterium | reverse complement strand
AGGCGGTGGACAAGTTCGAATACCGCCGCGGCTACAAGTTCTCGACCTACGCCACATGGTGGATCCGCCAGGCCATCACGCGCTCGATCGCCGACCAGGCGCGCACCATCCGCATTCCGGTGCACATGATCGAGACGATCAACAAGATGAACCGCATCTCCCGCCAGATCCTGCAGGAGACCGGCGCCGAGCCCGATCCGGCGACGCTGGCGATCAAGATGGAAATGCCCGAGGAAAAGATCCGCAAGATCCTCAAGATCAGCAAGGAGCCGATCTCGATGGAGACGCCGATCGGCGACGACGACGATTCGCACCTCGGCGATTTCATCGAGGACGCCTCGACGCTCTCGCCCTCCGACGCCGCGCTCTACGCCTCCCTGCGCGAAGTGACCAAGGAGATTCTCGACAGCCTGACGCCGCGCGAAGCCAAGGTGCTGCGCATGCGCTTCGGCATCGAGATGAATACCGATCACACGCTGGAAGAGGTCGGCAAACAATTCGACGTCACGCGCGAGCGCATCCGTCAGATCGAAGCCAAGGCCCTGCGCAAATTGCGTCATCCCTCGCGTTCCGAGAAGCTGCGCAGCTTCCTCGACGGCGCGGAGTAAGTTGCAGAATCGTGCGCTGCCTCAAGCGGCGTGCGGTTTCAGGGCCTGTAGCTCAGTTGGTTAGAGCAGAGGACTCATAATCCTTTGGTCGTCGGTTCAAGTCCGACCGGGCCCACCAATCAGCAAGCGGCTCTCCCGGCGGGGAGTCGCAATGGTTTTTGATCAACGGTATTACTGCGGGCGCTGTGCAGGTTTTGCCGGTCAATCGTGGTGGCGGATCATCCGCCGCCATCTTCACAAAGGGATTCGCTATGCACGACACACCAATCCTTCAATACCTGAAGAAGCATGGCCAGCAACTCGATTCGGAGATTGCGGCGGCAACGGGAATCCCGCTTCCCAAGGTACGCCTCTCCCTGTCGGACCTGTCGGCGCGCGGAGAAATCTCGCGCTGCAGCGTCACCCGGTTTTCCGACGGCAAGCCCTTCGAAGGCATGCTTTGCCGCGTGGCGGGAACCATCCCGCCCACGACGCCGGGCAGAAAGCCGGGCGCAAAGCACTAAGACGCAGCAAAGGCTGCCTGCGCGCTATCCGCGCGTGCAGGCAGCGGCAGCGGCCTGCATTCTCTGCATGATCGCCAGACCCTCATCCGCGCCCGCGATCGGCACGCGCACTTCATGGCCACTGCCGAGGTTCCCTCCCCCGTAGTAGATGCGCAACTCGAACGGCCGCAGTTCGATGTACTGAACAATCCCCAGATTCAGCCACGCGCGCTTTTCGCCGTCCGCCGGAAACTCGAAAAGGCAGAACGCGGCGGAAGCCGGTGCCGGAAGGTTCGGCTGTGCCCTGACGACGGAATGCGGGATTGCGAGCGCCAACGATAGCGCAATGACGGCAGCCTTTCTGGGGGGGACTTTGCCCGGGTTGGGGTTCAGATTCGGTGGTCGCATGGTGCCTCCGCCCCGGCAACTTCAGCGATCCGCGCCAGGCCTTCGAGCACGAGATTGTCGACGCGCCGGACGGGCAAGGCGATCTGCGCCGCTATCCCCGTCGCCGCGCCTCCGGACAGCAGGCACAACGCTCCCGGCGCACCCGCGACATGACGGAACATCCGCTCGATGGCGCCGAGCGTGGCGTCCAGGCAACCGCTGGCAATCGCGTCGTCGGTATTGCGCGGCAGGTCGCGGAACACGCCCGCGGCGAGCGGCAGGCCGGCGGTATTGCCGGCCAGCGCCGCGCGCATCATCTGCAAGCCCGGCAGGATCAGCCCGCCGAGAAAATCCCCTGCGCCGTCGAGCACGTCGATGGTCGTCGCCGTGCCGGCATTGACGACCAGGCAGGCCCGGCGGTGCAAACCGCGCGCGCCCACCAGCGCCGCCCACCGGTCGGCGCCGAGTTGCGCGGGATTGTCGTAGCGGTTGGTGACGCCGCCCTGGCTGGCCTGGGCAGACACCCACGACAACGGGACGCCGTCGCACCCGACCAGCGTTTCGACGCTCGCGCCGACGGCGGCGCCGGCGACATTGCAGGCGACGATGCGCGCCGGCCGGCCCGGCAGCATGTCGGCCAACCGGTCGACGTCGGCCAGCGGCAAAGCGTCCTGAACCAGCCAGCGCCCGCCGTCGCGCAAGCCCCACTTGAGGCGCGTATTGCCGCAGTCGATGCACAGCACCCCGCCGCTCATGCCAGGCGCAGCGACACTTCGCCGGAAATGATGCGCTGGACGCAGACCGCCGTTTCGACGAGCAATGCACCGTCCACATCGACGCCGATGCAATAGCCGTCGAGCGGCGGCGCGAATTCGGACAGGATGCGCACTGCCGTGTCGATATGCCCGCAGCGCGCAAGCCAGCGCGCGCGCAGCGCGACGAACCCGCCGCCGGCGAATTCCGTCAGCACGTCCTGCAGGCTGGACAGCAGGCGCGCCAGCAGTTCGTTGCGCGACACGTCCGTCTCCAGCGCGGCGGCGACGGCGCGCACCTCGTCGGGCATGCCGTCGGGCAGACGCATATTGATGCCGACGCCGATCACGGCGACATGCGTGGTGCCGGGCAGCATCTCGATCAGCACGCCGGCCAGCTTGCGCCCGGCGCGCAGCAGATCGTTGGGCCATTTGAGCGTCACGTCGCCCATCCCCATGTCCGCCAGGGCTTCGGCGAGCGCAACGCCGACGGCGAGCGAAAGTCCGTGCGGCTGGGTCCCCGGCGGAAAGCGCCACAACAGCGAGAACGTCAGGCTGGCCCCGGGCGCAGCGAACCACGCACGCCCCATGCGGCCGCGCCCCGCCGTCTGGCGCTCGGCAGCCAGCACCGTACCCGAAGGCGCGCCGGCTTCGGCGCGACGCATCAGTTCGGCATTGGTAGACGCGCACTCGGCCAGCACATCGACGTCGAAGCGGCAGGCCAAACCACCCAGCGCGGCGGCGATGGCGGCAATATCGAGGGGGGCGGCAGAGCTGGCAGTCATGGCGCGATTATCTCCGATAAACCGGGAGCCCGGCCCAGGCCGGGAGCGGCTACGGCAGCAGCACCGTCGAACCGGTAGTCCTGCGCGCCGCGAGATCGCTTTGCGCCTGCGCCGCATCCTTCAGGGCATAGGTCTGGTTCACTTCTATCCTGACCTTGCCCGCGGCAACGACGTCGAAGAGTTCGCCGGCCGTCTGCACCAGATCGGCACGCTGCGCCGTATAGGCGAAGAGCGACGGCCGCGTCAGGAACAACGAACCGCGCTTCGCGAGTTCGCCCAGATCGAACGGCGGCACCGGACCGGAAGCGCTGCCGAAACTGACCATCATGCCCAGCGGCCGCAGGCAGTCGAGCGAGCCGACGAAGGTGTCCTTGCCGATCGAATCGTAGACCACCGGCACGCCCTTGCCGGCAGTGATTTCCTTGACCCGCTCGACGAAGTTCTCACGCGTGTAGACGATGGCATGGTCGCAGCCATGCGCCTGCGCCAGCGCGGCCTTGGCGTCGGAACCGACGGTGCCGATCACCGTGGCGCCGAGCGCTTTCGCCCACTGGCAAACGAGCAGGCCGACGCCGCCGGCCGCGGCGTGGATGAGGATGGTGTCGCCCGGCTGCACGCGATAAGTGCGGCGCAGCAGGTACTGGGCGGTCATGCCCTGCAGCATCATCGCCGCGCCGGTCTTGAAGTCGAGCGCATCGGGCAGCCGGACCAGGCGGTCCGCCGGAATGTTGCGCACTTCGGCATAGGCGCCGACCGGACCGCCGGCATAGGCAACGCGGTCGCCGGGCTTGAGATCGCTGACCGCGCTGCCCACCGCCGCCACCACGCCCGCGCCTTCGAGCCCGATGCCGGACGGCAGCGGCAGCGGATAGAGGCCGCTGCGGTGATAGATGTCGATGAAGTTGAGGCCCACCGCCTGGTGGCGCACCTGCGCCTCGCCCGGCTGCGGTGCGGACACGTCGACTTCTTCCCAGCGCAGCACTTCGGGGCCGCCGGGTTGATGAAAGCGGATGGCATGACTCATGTGGCGTCTCCTCGATTGTCCAGCAACGTATCCGCCTGAAGCTACTCTGCTCGGAACGGAATTTCAACCATGCCGAGGCGAAAGTATCCGGCTGTCGCCTGCCTGCGACAGCCGCCTTCGCCGGGCGTGATTTTCCCGCGCCGAAACACTCGTTGCGATGCACCGGGTGATACCATGAACGCCACTATTGCGCTGATCGAACAGGTTGATCCGGAAGCCTCAATCCACAATGGAATCATGGCTTTTGCGTTCGCCGACGCCTAGTACGCAAGACTAACCAAAGTTACAGTGCGCCCCCACGCTGCCCGGACGGCACGAGCGGCAAAACGCACCCATAAGGAGAAACGCAATGTCGGGCCACTTGACCATACGTATGCGTCTGATACTTCTCGCCGCCATCAGCGTGCTCGGCTTCCTGTTGATCGGCGTCACGGGCATCGTCGAACTCGCGCGCTTCAACGCCACGGTCACCACGGTCTTCAAGGAAATCCAGGACAACGTCGAGACGACGACCAACATCAACGAGGCGCGGCAGGCCTATCTGACACAGATACAGGCCTGGAAAAACCTGCTCCTGCGCGGCAGCCGCCAGGAAGACTTCGACACCTACTTCAAGCAGTTCGAAGCGCAGGAAGGCAAGGTCAAGTACAACCTGAAGAAAATCGCCGAAGAACTCGGCAAGTCGTCCGACACGTACATACGCGAGGTGGCGGACCTCGCGGCGAAGGCCGCAAAGGAATACGAGAACCTCGGCGCACGTCATCGCGAAGCGCTGAAATCCTTCGATCCGGCCGATCGCGATTCGCCGCGCAAGGTCGACAGCATCGTCAGCGATGCCACCGTCCAGGCGGGCAAGGATCTGGCGGCCATCGCCGACAAGATCGAAAGCTACATCGTCGCCAACAACGACCGTGCCGGGGAAACCGAAAAACGCTACAAGACGGTGCGCAACCTCCTGATGATGGTGATGGCGGGCGCGCTGACACTGGTCGTGGTGCTGGCCTGGCTGATCGTCAAGCGTATCTCCGGTTCGCTGCTGTCACTGACGGGAGCCGTGGAAGAAGTCAGTCGCGACTGGAATCTCTCGCATCGCGTTCCGGTCGCCGGCAACGACGAGATCGCGCGCTCGGCCGCTGCCGTCAACACGCTGCTGGCGAACTTCCAGAGCCTGGTCGGCAAGATTGTTGTCAATGCGCGCCAGACCGCGGCATCCAGCCACGCCGTGTCGGAATCGATGACCCATGTCGGCCAGGTCGCGGCGAACCAGAGCGCGGCGACGACGGCGGTCGCTGCCGCCGTGGAGCAACTGAGCGTCAGCGTTACCAACGTGCGCGACAGCGCCACCGAATCGCTGAATATCTCGCACGAATCGTCGGGCCTCGCCGAGCATGGCGGCCAGGTGATCCAGCGCGCGTCGAACGAAATGGTCAAGATCGGCGACAGCGTCCAGGCCGCATCGCAGGTGGTCGAGCAGGTCGGCCAGCAATCGAACGAAATTTCGACCATCGTCGCGGTGATCCGCGAAGTGGCCGACCAGACCAACCTGCTGGCCCTCAATGCCGCCATCGAGGCGGCGCGCGCCGGCGAGCAGGGCCGCGGCTTCGCCGTCGTCGCCGACGAGGTCAGGAAGCTGGCCGAAAAGACGACCAGCTCGGCGCAGGAGATCGCCCGCATGATCGAAGGCATACAGACGAGCTCGGCGCGCGCCGTGAGCGATATCCGCCAGGTCGTCGAGCAGGTGGCGACGACCACGGCGGAAGCGCGCCAGGCCCTCGATGCCATCGAGCAGATCCGCGACAGCGCGCATCGCAGCGAGAGCTTCTCGCAGCAAATCCAGGCGGCGCTGCGCGAGCAGTCGCTGGCGAGCGAAATGATTGCGCAGAAAGTCGAGGGCATCGCCCGCGCCAGCGACGAGAATGCGGAAGCTGCCGCCAAGGCCGAGCAGGCCATGCATCTGCTCGAAGGCGAATCGCAGCGCCTGCAGGAAGTGGTGTCGCAATTCGCCGTCTGACACCCGCGACCGCGGGCTGACAACCGTCAGCCCGCGGCATGACGCCGCCGCGTCATGCCGAAAAATCCCCGCTCAGTTTCCCTGGTGATTGGCGTCGACCACCGCCAGAGCGGTCATGTTGACCAGGCGCCGCACCGTGGCGGTCGGCGTCAGGATATGCACCGGCTTGGCCGCGCCCAGCAGGATGGGGCCGACGGTGATGCCCTCGCCGTTGACGACCTTGAGCAGGTTGAAGGCGATGTTGGCGGCATCGACGTTGGGCATGATCAGCAGGTTGGCCTCGCCCTTCAGGCGGCAATCGGTGAATAGCCGCGCGCGGATCGCTTCCGACAACGCGGCATCGCCGTGCATTTCGCCATCCATTTCCAGTTCCGGCGCCCGCTCGGCGATCAGTCCGCGCGCCTCGCGCATCTTGCGCGCCGAATCGGACTTGACGCTGCCGAAGTTGGAGTGCGACAGCAGGGCCACCTTGGGCGTGAGGCCGAAGCGGCGCACTTCCTCGGCCGCCATGACGGCGATTTCGGCCAGCAGGGCGGCGTTCGGGTCGTCATTGACGTAGGTGTCGCAGAGGAACAGCGTGTACTTGGACAGCAGCAGCAGATTCATCGCGGCGAAGCAATGGGCGCCGGGTTCGAGACCGATGGCATCGCGCACATGCTTGAGATGCTGCGCATGCTGGCCGACCGTGCCGCAGAGCATGGCGTCGACGTAGCCGCGGCGCAGCAGCATGGCGCCGATCAGCGTGGTGTCGGAGCGCAGGCGCTGCTTGGCGAGGTCCGGGGTCACGCCGAGGCGGCCGCGCAGGTTGTGGTAATCCTGCCAGAGTTCCTTGTAGCGCGGATCGGAATCGGGATTCACCACCTCGAAATCCCGGCCCGGCTTGATGCTCAGTCCGGCGCGGGCAATGCGGCTCTCGATCACCTCGGGACGACCGATCACCACCGGCACAGCCAGGCTTTCGTCGAGCACTTCGCTCACCGCGCGCAGCACGCGTTCGTCCTCGCCCTCGCAATAAACGACACGGCGCGGCGCCTTCTTGGCGGCGGAGAACACCGGCTTCATGACGAAACCCGAGTGGTAGACGAAATTGAACAGCTTCTCGCGATAGGCGTCGAAATCGGCGATGGGCAGCGTCGCCACGCCGGAATCCATCGCCGCCTTGGCCACCGCCGGCGCGATCTTGACGATCAGGCGCGGATCGAAGGGCTTCGGGATAAGGTAGTCGGTGCCGAAACGCACCGATTCGCCGCCGTAGGCCATGGCCACCACGTCCGAGGTTTCGGCCTGGGCCAGTTCGGCAATGGCCTTGACCGCCGCCAGCTTCATTTCCTCGGTGATCGTCGTCGCGCCGGCATCGAGCGCGCCGCGGAAGATGAACGGGAAGCACAAGACGTTGTTGACCTGGTTGGGATAGTCCGAACGCCCGGTGGCGATGATCGCATCGTCGCGCACGGCCTTGATTTCCTCGGGCGTGATCTCCGGCGTCGGGTTGGCGAGCGCCATGATCAGCGGCTTCGCCGCCATCTTCGCCACCATCTCGGGCTTGAGCACGCCGCCGGCCGAGAGGCCGAGGAAGACGTCGGCACCGGCGATGACTTCGCCGAGCTTGCGCATCTCGGTCTTCTTGGCATAGCGCGCCTTCAGGGGGTCCATCAGGGCGACGCGGCCCTCATAAACCAGACCTTCGATGTCCGTCACCCAGATGTTCTCGACCCTGACGCCGAGGTTCACCAGCAGGTCCAGGCAGGCCAGCGCCGCGGCGCCGGCGCCCGAGGTGACGAGCTTCACCTCGTCGATGTTCTTGCCGATCAGCTTGAGGCCGTTCAGCACCGCGGCGCCGACGACGATGGCGGTGCCGTGCTGGTCGTCGTGGAACACCGGAATCTTCATGCGCTCGCGCAGCTTGGCTTCGATGTAGAAGCACTCGGGCGCCTTGATGTCTTCGAGGTTGATGCCGCCGAAGGTCGGCTCCATCGCCGCGATCATGTCGATCAGCTTGTCGGCATCCGGCTCCGCCAGTTCGATGTCGAACACGTCGATGCCGGAAAACTTCTTGAACAGCACGGCCTTGCCTTCCATCACCGGCTTGGCGGCGAGCGGCCCGATGTTGCCCAGGCCGAGCACGGCCGTGCCGTTGGTGACGACGCCGACGAGGTTGGCGCGCGACGTCATGCGGGCGGCTTCGGCCGGATTGGCAACGATGGCGTTGCAGGCGGCGGCGACGCCCGGCGAGTAGGCGAGCGCGAGGTCGCGCTGGTTGGTCAGGCTCTTGGTCGGGACGACGGAGATTTTCCCGTAGGTCGGAAAGGTGTGGTATTCGAGTGCGGCGGCGGTCAGGTCGTTGTCATTTTCCATGGCGGGGGCGGTCTTTGTCGGTATCGATTTAACGTATGAACCCATACATGATAGCCGCCCGCGCCTGACACGGCTATTGCGGATGTCCGAAGGACTGTTGGCGCGCCGCAGCATTCCCTGTGGCAAAATGTGCCCATTCCCACGCAACCGGACAACAACGCCATGAAACGCGTCGTCTTCAATCAGAAGGGCGGTGTCGGCAAGAGCACCATCGCCTGCAATCTCGCGGCCATCGCTGCCAGCCGCGGCAAGCGCACGCTCGTTGTCGACCTCGATCCGCAGTCGAATTCGACGCGCTACCTGCTCGGCGACGCCGCCGACGCGCTGGAAAACACCGCCAGCGGCTTCTTCGACCAGGTGCTCAACTTCAAGCTGCGGCCCAAGCCCACCGAGGAGTTCATCGTCGCCACGCCGTTCGAGAATCTCTTCGTGCTGCCGGCCGACGCGGCGCTGGAGGAACTGCAGGCCAAACTCGAATCGCGCTACAAGATCTACAAGCTGAAGGAGGCCCTGGCGGCGCTCGCAGACTTCGACGAGATCTGGATCGACACGCCGCCGGCGCTGCACTTCTACACGCGCTCGGCGCTGATCGCGGCGGACGCCTGCCTGATCCCCTTCGACTGCGACGAATTCGCGCGCCGCGCGCTCTACACCCTGATCGACAACGTCGCCGAGATTCGCGCCGACCACAACGAGGCGCTGGAAATCGAAGGCATCGTCGTCAACCAGTTCCAGCCGCGCGCCAACCTGCCGCAGAAGATCGTCGCCGACCTGCGCGGCGAGGGCCTGCCGGTGCTGGAGACGATGCTGTCCGCCTCGGTGAAGATCAAGGAATCCCACCAGCAGGCCAAGCCGATGATCCACCTGGATCGCGGCCACAAGGTGGCCCAGGAGTTTGCCGCGCTCTACGATGAACTCGAAGCCGCGCAGAAGGCGCGGGCGAAATCCGCCGCCCGCAAGCGGGCGTAGGCTGGATCGTCGGCGCGCCATCGCGATGACGGACACGACAGCATGACCGATATCCACCGCGATATCCTCAATCGCCTGCTGGCCGCCTGGATCGCCATTTCCCTGGCGACCGGCGCGATCGTGTTCTACATCGGCATCGAGAAAATCGACGACCAGTTGGTCGAACTCGCTACCGCCGAGTCCGGCAAATTGTCGACCGCCAGCCTGCCGCTGTTGAACCGCCCGGAGGGCGAACGCGGCGTCCTCAACTCGCTGGCGGCCGACTTCGTGCGCCAGCACTTCATCGTCGTCGAGCTCTACGACCGCGAGCGGCGCAAGGTTTCGGAAGCCATCAATCCGCGCCATGTCGCCATCGAAGAGTCGCTCAAGCGCCATGCGCACGCCTTCCCGCGCGACAACGACCGGCATTACGAAAAGTTCGTCATCGACGAGCAAACCGTGCTGCGGGTGATCGTCCCCCTCAAGGACACGGCGGGCGGGATCGCCGGCTATTTCGAGGGCGTTTTCCTGATCGATCCGGAAATCCTCAACCGCCTGCGCCGCGAACTGGTGGTGACGCTCGCCGGCGTGCTGTGCGCCGTGCTGCTGACCACGGTCTCGCTCTATCCGGTGATCCTCGCGCTCAACCGCGACGTGATCCGCTATTCGCGCGACCTGCTGAAGGGCAACATCGAGCTGATGGAAGTTCTCGGCTCGGCCATCGCCAAGCGCGATTCCGACACCAACATCCACAACTACCGCGTCTCGATCTATGCCGTGAAACTGGCCGAGGTCGCCGGGCTGGACGCAGCCGCCATCCACGACCTCATCGCCGGCGCCTTCCTCCACGACGTCGGCAAGATCGGCATCAGCGACAATATCCTGCTCAAGCCCGCCCGCCTCGACGAGCGCGAATTCTCGATCATGAAGACCCACGTCGCACTGGGCGTCGACATCCTCAAGAAGTCGGACTGGCTGCAACGGGCACGCGACGTGGTCGAGTTCCATCACGAAAAATTCGACGGCAACGGCTATCTCAGAGGTCTCAAGGGCGAGGAGATTCCGGTCACGGCGCGCATCTTCGCCATCGTCGATGTCTTCGACGCGCTCACCTCGAAGCGGCCGTACAAGGATGTCATCCCTTTCGCCGAGGCCATGGCTATCGTCAAGGGCTATGCCGGCAACCACTTCGACCCGCGCCTCGTCGAACTGTTCGCCGGCATGATCGAGCCCTTGTACCGCCGCATCAGCGAGTCTTCCGACCGCGAAGTCGAGCAGATGCTGCGGGAAATCATCGAGCGCTATTTCCTCAACGGCGCGAAACAGGCCGCCAAGGCAGCCGCCTAACAACGGCGTCAGGCCGGCGGAGCAGGCGGTGCGCCCAGGCGCGCACGCAACTGGCCGCAGCCGCCGTCGATCTCCTGTCCGGCCGAGTGGCGCAGCTTGGTCAGGATGCCGCGCCGGTGCAACGAGCGGGCCAGCTCCGCGGCACGTTCCCAGGTCGGACGCCTGAATTCGAGATCCGCGACGGTGTTGTAGGGGATCAGGTTCATCATGGCGTACTTGCCGGCAAGCAGCCGAACGATGCCGTCCAGTTCCTCTGCGCTGTCGTTGACGCCCTCGATCAGAGTCCATTGATACTGGATCGGATAGCCGGTACTGCGGGCGTAGCGCTCGCACAATTCCACCAGCTCCGCCGGCTCGATGCGCGGCGCGTGCGGCATCAGTTGCGCGCGCCGTCCGGCGTCGGTCGAATGCAGCGACAGCGCCAGCGCCGGCTTGACGCGGCCCTGCGGCAGGCGCTCGAACACGCGGCGATCGCCGACGGTCGAAAAGACCAGGTTCTTGTGGCCGATGGCGCCGGCCGTGCCCAGCAGGTCGATGGCGTCCAGCACGTTGTCGAGGTTGTGCGCCGGCTCGCCCATGCCCATGAACACGACCTTTTTCACCGCCCGCCGCGCGCGTGCGAGTACCACCTGCGCGACGATCTCGGCGCTGCCGAGCTGGCGCAGCAGCCCGTCCCGGCCCGTCATGCAGAAGACGCAACCCACGGCGCAACCGACCTGGGTCGATACGCACAGGCCGTCCTTCGGCAGCAGCACGCTCTCCACCGTGAGGCCGTCGGCCAGTTCGAGCAGCAGGCGCTCGGCGCCGTCCGCGCCGGGATGCTCCGAACGCAGGCGCACCAGCCCCGCCAGTTCGGCGGCGATGGCGGGCAAGGCGTCGCGCACGGGCAAGGGGGGGAGGTACTCGGCGCGGCCGGCGCCGCTGTCGAGCGGCTGTGCCTGGACCCAGGCGCGCAGCAGGCGTTCCTCGTGGCAAGGCCGGGCGCCGAGATCGCGCAGGCGCCGCCGGAGTTGTTCGATGCGCATGGCAGGACGCGAAGAGCCGTTACAGCAGCGTCAGCTTCGCCACCGACAGCGCCAGCCACTTCATGCCGGCGGCGCCGAAATTGACCTGCACGCGCGCATCGGAACCGCCGCCTTCGGCATTGACGATGACGCCGACGCCGAACTTGGCATGCTCGACCGTCTGGCCGATGCGCAGGCCGCTGCTACCCGCCGTGGTGCGGCCACGCTCGAACGTGCCGCAGGCCGGTGCCGCGGACTCGAAGGCATAGCCGGTCTTGACCGCCTTGGGCGTGAGCCACTTCAGCAGCCCAGCCGGAATTTCCTCGAAGAAGCGCGACGGCAGGTTGTAGCGCGTCTGGCCGTGCAGCATGCGCGTCTGCGCGAACGACAGGTAGAGCCGCTGGCGCGCGCGCGTGACGGCGACGTACATCAGGCGGCGCTCTTCCTCGACGCCATCGGATTCGAGCACGGCGTTCTCGTGGGGAAACAGCCCTTCCTCCAGCCCGCTGATGAACACGACGTTGAATTCGAGGCCCTTGGCCGAATGCACGGTCATCAGTTGCAACGCGTCGTCGCCTTCGCCGGCCTGGTGCTCGCCGGCTTCGAGCGCGGCATGCGCCAAAAAATCGGCGAGGTCGCCGGACAGTTCGCCTTCCGCGCTGACGCGGCCTTCCTCGGCGACGAAGTTGGCGGCGCCGTTGACGAGTTCGTCGAGGTTGGCGACGCGGTCCTGGCCTTCCTTCTCGTTCCTGTAATGCTCGCGCAGGCCGGAGATGTCGACGACATGATCGACGAGCTCCGGCAGCGGCAGGTGGGCCATTTCCTTCAGGTTCCCGATCAGCGCGGCGAAGGCGGCAAGCGAGGAACCGCCCTTGCCCGAGAGTTGCGGGATGGCGGCGAACAGGCTGCTGCCGGCGGCTTTGGCGGCATCCTGCAACTGTTCGAGGGTGCGCGCGCCGATGCCGCGCGTCGGGAAATTGACGACGCGGGCGAAGGCGGTGTCGTCGTCGGTGTTGGCGATCAATCGCAGGTAGGCCAGCGCGTGCTTGATTTCCTGGCGCTCGAAGAAGCGCAGGCCGCCATAGACGCGATAGGGAATGCCGGCGGCGAACAGCGAGTGTTCGAGGATGCGCGACTGGGCGTTGGAGCGATAGAGCAGCGCGATCTCGGCGCGCGCATGGCCGTCGCGCGACAAGGCTTTCACTTCATCGACGATCCAGCGCGCCTCCTCGCCGTCGGAGGCCGCCTCGAAGACGCGGATCGGTTCGCCGGCGCCGGCTTCGGTCCACAGGTTCTTGCCCAGGCGCTTGTCGTTGTTCTTGATGATGGCGTTGGCGGCGTCGAGGATGTTGCCGTGCGAACGGTAGTTCTGTTCCAGGCGGATGACATTGGCGACCCGGTACTCGCGCTCGAAGTCGCGCATGTTGCCGACCTCGGCGCCGCGGAAGGCGTAGATGCTCTGGTCGTCGTCGCCGACCGCAAACAGGCAGGCGTCCGGACCGGTCAGCAGCTTCAGCCATTTGTACTGCAGCACGTTCGTGTCCTGGAACTCGTCTACCAACACGTAGCGGAAGCGCTCCTGGTAATGGCGGCGCAGCGCTTCGTTGCGCGCCAGCAGCTCGTAGGAACGCAGCAGCAGTTCGGCGAAGTCGACGACGCCCTCCTTCTGGCACTGGGCCTCGTAGGCGGCGTAGAGCTCGACTCGCTTGCGCGTATGGTCGTCCCAGGCCTCGACGGCGGCAGCGCGCAGACCCTGCTCCTTCTGCGCATTGATGAAGTGCTGGAGTTCGCGCGGCGGAAACTTCTCGTCGTCGACGTTGAGCGACTTCAGCAGGCGCTTGATGGCGGCCAGCTGGTCGCCGGAGTCGAGTATCTGGAACAGCTGCGGCAGGCCGGCGTCGCGGTAGTGCGCGCGCAGCAGGCGGTTGCACAGGCCGTGGAAAGTGCCGATCCACATGCCGCGCGTATTCACCGGCAGCATCGCCGAAAGCCGCGCCGTCATCTCCTTCGCCGCCTTGTTGGTGAAGGTCACCGCCAGTACCCCCGCGGGCGTCACCTGGTTGGTGGATATCAGCCAGGCGATGCGGGTGGTGAGGACGCGCGTCTTGCCGGAACCGGCACCGGCGAGGATCAGCGCATGGGCGGGAGGCAGGGTGACGGCGGCCAGTTGCTCCGGATTCAGGCCGTTGAGGAGATGTGACATGGCGCCGATTATAGCGACCGCCCCCCGTATGCATTGACGCCGTCTGCCAAGCGCCGCAGAATCGGGCCTCGATCCATCGCGCACCGCCGGGGATACGCTTGACCGCACCGACCGACCTGCCCATCCAGCGCGATGCCGATTCGCCGGACCAGCACGCCTTCTACCAGGCCCTGCTCGATGCCCAGTCGAATGCCGGCATCGGCCTCGCCCTCATCGACGAGGGCCGGATCGTGTTCGCCAACGACGCCGCCGCCAAGCTCTGCGGCTACAGCGACGAGGAATTGCGCGCCCTGCCCGGCTTCGAGACGCTGGTGCACCCGGCCGACCGCGAGCGCGTCATGCGCAACCATAGACGCAGGCTGGCCGGCGAGAAGTTCGAGAACCGCTACGAGATCGGCATCCTCACGAAAGGCGGCGAACGGCGCGAAGCCGAGATCACCGTCACCGCGCCGCAGGACGGCGCCGGCAAGCGCCTGCTCGTCGTCATCGTCGACATCACGGACCGCAAGCAGGCCCAGCTGGCGATGCGCCTGTCCGAAGACCGCTTTTCCAAGGTGTTCCATCTCAGCCCCGTTGCTGCTTCCATCGCCCGCGCCGCCGATGGCACCTTCCTGCATGTCAACGAAGTCTATGGCCTGTACTTCGGCTGGTCGGCGGAAGAAATGCTCGGCAAGACCTCGGTGGAGCTCGGCCTGTGGCCTTCCGCAGCCGTGCGCCGGCCCTGGCTCGATGAACTGCGCCGGTGCGGCATGAGCCGCGACTACGAGACGGCGTGGCGCAACAAGGCCGGCGAAATGCGCAACGTGCGCATTTCCGCAACGCTGATGGAACTCGGCGGCGAGACCTGCGTCCTCGCGCTGATCCACGACATCACCGAACTGCGGCAATCCGAGTTCCGCTTTTCCCAGGTCTTCAGCGTCAGTCCCGTCGCCACATCGATCAGCCGCCTCGAAGACGGCCGCTACCTGGAGGTCAATGACGCCTTCCTGCGGCTGTTCGGCTGGTCGCGCGAAGAGACCGTCGGGCGCACATCGCTGGATTTGCGCCTCTGGCCCGAGCCGGCGGCGCGGCAGGCGTGGATAGCCGCGCTCACGGAGCAAGGCACCGTGATCGACTACGAGGCCCGCATGCTCTGTCGCGGCGGCGCGGCTCGCACCGTGCATATCTCGGCCGAAGTGATCGACTTCGCCGGCCAGCGCTGCATCCTCGCCTTCGTTTATGACATCACCGCGCGCCGGCATGCCGAGACCATGTTGCGGGAAATCGTCGAAGGCACTTCGCGCGTCACCGGCACCGAGTTCTTCCGCGCCCTCGTCCATCACCTCGCCCGCGCCCTGGAGGTGCCTTTCGCGCTCCTCGGCGAAGCCCATCCGGACGACCCGACGAAACTCCGCACTCTGGCCTTCTGGAGCGAGGACCATTTCGCCGCCGCGGTCGACTACGCGCTCGCCACCACGCCCTGCGGCAAGGTGTTCGGGCAGACGCCGCAGCTGTTCGCCAGCGGCCTGCGCGACGCCTTCCCGTCGGCGTCCTGCGCTTTGCAGGCGGACGGCGCCGAAAGTTATTACGGCTACCCGCTCACCGGCATTTCCGGCGAACCGCTCGGCGTGCTGGCGATCATGGACCGCCAGCCCTTGCGCGACAGCGAGGAGCGCGCCGCCTTGATGGCGGTGTTCGCGGCGCGCGCCGCGGCGGAATTGGAGCGCCAGAAGGCGGAGGCGGAACTGCGCCGTTCCGAGCAGAAGTTCTCGCGCATCTTCCAGTCCAGCCCGGTCGCCATCTCCATCACCCGTCTCGCCGACGGCCGCTACATCGAAGTCAATGACGCCTATGTCCGCCAGCTCGGTTGGCCGCGCGACGAAATGCTCGGCCGCACCTCCATCGACATCGGCCTCTGGCCCGATCCGGACAAGCGTCGGCTCTGGGTCGCGCAGTTGCGCAGCAGGGAACATGTCGCCCGCCACGACGCCCTGCTGCGCGACCGCGCCGGCAGCGAGCGCAACATCCTGATCTCGGCCGAGGTGCTGGAGTTCGGCGGCGAGGAGTGCGCGCTCAGCTTCCTCTACGACATCACCGAGCGCAAGCAGGCCGAGGCCGAAATCCGCCAGCTCAATGCCGACCTGGAGGAACGCGTCAAGCGCCGCACCGTCGAACTGACGGAAGTCAACCGCGAACTCGAATCCTTCGCCTATTCGATTTCCCACGATCTGCGCGCGCCCTTGCGCGGCATCGACGGCTTCTCGCGCCTGCTGCAGGAGGAATACGGCGACCGCCTCGACGGCCAGGGCAACGAATACCTGGTCCGCGTGCGCCGTGCCACGCAGCGTCTGGGCACGCTGATCGACGACCTGCTCGAACTCTCGCGCGTCGCCCGCCACGACATGCGGCGCGTCAGGGTCGACCTCTCGGCCCTGATGGCCGACATCGCCGAGGACTTGCGCCGGGCCGAGCCCGAACGCAGCGTCGCCATCGCCATCGAGCCCGGTTGCGTCGCCGAGGGCGACCCCCAGTTGCTGCGCGTGCTGCTGGAGAACCTGCTCGGCAACGCCTGGAAATACTCGCGCAACAATCCGGCCGCGCGCATCGAATTCGGCCGCGAGCCCACCGGCGATGAAGTCTGCTATTTCATCCGCGACAACGGCGTCGGCTTCGACATGGCCTACCTGGACAAACTGTTCACGCCCTTCCAGCGCCTGCACAACCCGACCGACTTCGAAGGTTCTGGCATCGGCCTGGCGTCGGCCGCCCGCGTCGTACGCCGCCATCGCGGCAGCATCTGGGCCGAAAGCAGTCCCGGGCAGGGCGCCGTGTTCCGCTTCACCCTGGATGGGCACGACTGAGCCTGTCGGCCCTCCCTTTTGATGCAACGCAAAATTTTCTCTTGTTTTCCATTGCAGGCAACCCATCTGTAGCCTAGAATTGAATTGCTGCAATGCAGCAATCAGGTGGCAGGCCGTGGCGCCCACAAGGCGCTTCGGCGGCTATCGAACAGGAGAATCCGTATGAAAACGACTGCATCCCACGACAGACCCCCCATGATCCTGCCCTGGCTGGCCAGGAAGGCCGGTATCCCGGAGCATCGCGCCGAAATTCTCTGGCACGCGGCGCAGCGTTACGCCGCCCTCCATACCGGAACGACCGAAACGCCGGACTACTGGAAGACGGCCATGGACCGCTTGCTGGAACTGGTCGCCGCGGAAACCCTGCGCGAGGACGCGGCTTCCTTCGGCCTGCGGCGTTGGTCGCGCCTCAACGCGCACTACTGGCAGGCGCCGGTCGCCCTGTTCGACGCGCTGGCCCTGAATTCGGCGCGCGGCTGGCGTCTTTTCGGCCAGTCGATCCGGCCCTGCTGAGCACCCTGCTTCAGCGCGATGCCGTCGCCTCGATGCCCGTCGCAGCCTTGAGGCGGGCGGCGGCCTTGAGCGCTTCATCCGCGTCCGGATAGCCGGACAGCACCACGTCGTAATTCCACACGCCGTCGTCGGCCGCACGCGGCATGATGCGCGCGGCGAAACCCTCGCCGCGGGCGATGTCGTACTGTTCGAGTGCCGCGGCCTCGGCGGCGTAAGACCCCAGTACCAGCTTCCACTTGCCGCCGCGCCGCACGGCGCCGTCGCCGGCCTCGATCTCGGTCGCGCGCGCCCATTGCCGGAACAGTTCCGGATCGACCGGCGCGACCGCCTTGGGCGCCTCGCCCCTGGGGGCGACGAAGAAGGTCATCGGCTCGCTCATCGCGACCGGCTCGGCCAAGGCGCCATGACTGATCTCGATGTTGCCGTCGATCAGGCAGACCAAGTCTTCCTTGGCATCGGACCTGCCCCACAGGTCGGTGCCGCGGATTCCCGCCGTCGCCGTGCCGACGCGGATCGCCACGTCGCGCGACTTGACGCGCCTGACGGCATCGGTGGTGAAGCGGAAGGCACCGGAGAGGACGTCGAGCGCGCCCCTGAACGCGGTCTGCGGCTTGAGGCTGCGGCTGAAGAAGGCCAGCCTGGCATTCTCGCCGAGCTTGGCGGTGCTGCCCTCGGCGAGCTTGAGGTAGGCCCGCGCGCCCTCGCCGGTGCGGATGTTGTCGCCGTTCTTCACTTCCATGCCCACCGCCAGCGGCTGTGTGCGGCCGTTGCGATCGAGCCAGGCGGGCATCTGCACCGCGTCGACGGTGGCCTGGGGTACCGCCCAGGCCGGCAGCGCGAGAAAGGCGCAGAGGGCGAAAATGCGCTTCGACACTTGCATCGGCAATCCTTTCGCCGCGGGGGCCGCGGGTATAATCGTCGTTTATATCAAGACTTATCGGGTATTCCAGGCCATGCAGGAAAAATACCATCCGACGGAAATCGAGCAGGCTGCGCAGGCCTACTGGAACACCACCCAGGCATTCCGCGCCGCCGAAGATCTCGGCGGGCAGCATGGCAAGCCGAAATACTACTGCCTGTCGATGTTCCCCTATCCGTCCGGCAAGCTGCACATGGGACACGTGCGCAACTATACCATCGGCGATGTCCTCTCCCGCTACCACCGCATGAAGGGCTACAACGTTCTCCAGCCCATGGGCTGGGACGCCTTCGGCCTGCCGGCCGAGAACGCCGCGATGCAGA
>CAZWFC010000048.1:0-18517 GCA_964632965.1 uncultured Rhodocyclaceae bacterium | reverse complement strand
CGCTGCTGGTGGGCGGCATCGGCATCATGAACATCATGCTGGTGTCGGTGACCGAGCGCACGCGCGAGATCGGTCTGCGCATGGCCGTCGGCGCCCGCGGCCACGACATCCTGACCCAGTTCCTCGTCGAGGCGGTGACGCTGTCGCTGATCGGCGGCATCGTCGGCATCCTGCTCGGCGTCGGCGGTTCCGCCCTGGTCGGGCATCTTGCGGGCTGGCGTATCGAGCTGTCCACGGCATCGATCGTCCTCGCCGTCGGCTTCGCCGCGGCAGTCGGCGTGTTCTTCGGCTTCTACCCGGCCAAGAAGGCCTCGCAACTGCTGCCCATCGAAGCGCTGCGCTACGAATAAGACTGTCATCATTTTCCCGCGGCGGCGATGGTAGTCTTTGCCATTCACACTCGACAATGGCGGGTCAATCATGGCCGATGAAGTCGAACTCAAGCTCGCCCTGCCGGAATCGGCGCAACGCATCTTCCAGCGTCTTCCCCTGCTGCGCCAAGCCGCGGCACGCAAGACCGAGCGGCTGATCAACATCTACTACGACACGCCGGGACTGGAACTGCATCGGCGCGGCATCGCCCTGCGCCTGCGGCGCCAGGGCACCCTGTGGCTGCAGACCGTCAAGTGCGCCGGCCATTCGGCGGCGGGACTGAGTTCGCGTCCGGAGTGGGAAGAACCCTACGCCGGGCAATTCGACTTCTCGTCCATCGACGCCAGGGAAGTGCGGAACTGGCTCGACCGCGACAAGATACGCGCGCGCATCGCGCCGCTGTTCGAGACCAGTTTCCTGCGCACCACCTGGCGCTTCAAACCGGCGCCCGGCGTGGAACTGCTGTTGGCATTCGACCGCGGCTGGATCGCCGCCGCAGGCCGCCACGAGGCGATATCCGAACTCGAAATCGAGATCGTCACCGGCCACCCGAACCATCTTTTCGACCTGGCGCGCGCAATCGCCGAGCGCACCCCGCTCGCCCCCGCGCTGCTGTCCAAGGCCGAGCGCGGCTACCGCCTGTTCCACGGCACGCCGCCGGCTCCGGTCAAAGCCGTCGATATCGCGCTCGAAGCCGGCATGACCCCGCTGGCCGGCTTCCGGGCGATCGCGCTCTCGTGCCTGGAGCACTTGCAGCACAATCACGACGGCGCGGCAAACCGCGACGACCCGGAATACATCCACCAGATGCGCGTGGCGACTCGGCGCCTGCGCGCCGCGATGCGGCTGTTCGCACCGCTGCTGCCGGACAAGCTGGCGAGCGCCCTGCTGCCGCCGTTGCGCGCGCAAATGACCGTGCTGGGCGAAGCCCGCGACATGGACGTCCTGCTCACCGAAATCGCCGCGCCGGTGTTGACATCGCTTGCCGTCGAACCGCGCCTGGCCGCCCTGGTCGGGCTCGTCACCGAGAATCGCTACCGGCAGCGCAACGCCGCCATGCAGGCCCTGCGCTCCGCGCATTTCGGCCAACTCGTCCTCCTCGCCGGCGACCTGCTGCACCGGCCGCCGTTCCATCCCCCTGCCGCGCATGGTGCGGAGACGCTCGCCGCCTTTGCCGACGGCCGCATCCGTCGCCTGCACAGGAAGGTGCTGCGTCTCGCCGCCGCGGCCGCCATTGACGACCCGGCCTCGCTTCACGCCCTGCGGATCGCCATCAAGCGCCTGCGCTATGCGCTCGAATTCTTCGCTCCGCTGATGCGGCGGAAGTCGCTGCGCGTCGGCCTCCAGCATCTCGCGAACCTGCAGGACACACTCGGACAGATCAACGACCTCGCCAACGCCGGCCGGCTCCTGATGGCCTGCGCCGGCGAGGACAGCCGCCTGCGGGAAGCGGTTACCCTGATCGGCGGCTGGCACGGGCCGCGTTATGCCAGGCTGCTCGGCCAGGTGCCCGGCAACCTCAGGCGCCTGCGCAAGCTCGCACTGCCGCGCCTGACGTAACGCCACCGTAACGAGGCATCTCTATGATTGCGCGCCTTAAGCCAACGGAGAAGAACATGGACCTGATCCTCTGGCGTCATGCTGAAGCCGAGGAGGCCACGGCCAAGCTGCCCGATGCCAGGCGCCGCCTCACCGAGCGCGGCGAAAAACAGGCGCGCCTGATGGCCCGCTGGCTGCACGCCCACCTGCCCAAGAAGCTGCGCATCCTGGTCAGTCCTGCCGAGCGCACCCAGATGACGGCCCATGCCCTCGGACTGCCCTTCGAAATCGAACGCAAACTCGGCATCGGCGCCGACGCCGCCGACCTTCTCGCCGCCGCCGACTGGCCCGACCACGGCGGCGCCGTCCTCCTCGTCGGCCACCAGCCGTCGCTGGGACGCCTGGCCGCCCTGCTGCTGTCCGGCGAGGAAGCCGACTGGACGGTTAAGAAGGGCGGCCTTTGGTGGTTTTCCAACCGCACGCGCGAAGGCGAAACGCAGACGGTGCTGCGCACGGTGATCAGTCCGGATTTACTCTAGCTACGGATCCACACTCATATCGGTTGCTCAAATAAAAAAGCCCCTCCGCAGAGGGGCTTGTGATTCAGGCTGGCGAACTATCAGCAGAGCTGTGCCGTCTTGCAGGAACTGGTGCTGGCATCCCACGAAACGCCACTCGCGCCAACGGTAGGAACAAGGATATACGTGTAAGCCGTTGCGGAATCGACTCCGGTCGCGCCAGTCGCGCTGGTCGCGGTAATCGTGCCATCGGCTGCAACCGTGATCGAAGCAATCTTGCCGCCAGCCGGCGCGGTGAAGGTCGGAACACCGCCCGTGCCGCCGCCCGCGCACGTAGTCGCGCTACCAGCAGCGGCAACACCTTCCTGCTGAATACAAACTTCAACCGCCGTCTTCAGGGCCTGTGTGCCTTGAACCACTTCAGTGAACTTCGCCTTCTTCGTATACGTCTGGTAGTTCGGAATCGCAACAGCGGCCAGAATGCCGATGATGGCCACAACGATCATCAGTTCGATCAGGGTAAAGCCTTGTTGGATATTGCGCATGATTGATCTCCAATAAAAGCACTTGACTGTGCAGCCGATAACTGAGCAACCGTCGTGCCAGCAACTAGCCATTTGTTTCTGCACCAATTTATCATTGGCATGTGTTCCACCGAGTCTCATCAGGGGCAAAATATGACCCTTTTCGTCATCGTCGATTCACTCCCGATTAATACTTAATCCGGTCGACTTAAATGTCATGCGGAAATTCTGCTTGTCGCATCAGCAGACATCCTGATGGAGCAACGAAAAAGCCCCTCCGCAGAGGGGCTTGTGATTCAGGCTGACGAATTATCAGCAGAGCTGTGCCGTCTTGCAGGAACTGGTGGCAGCACTCCACGAAACGCCACTCGCACCAACGGTAGGAACAAGGATGTACGTGTAAGCCGTTGCGGAATCGACTCCGGTCGCGCCAGTCGCGCTGGTCGCGGTAATCGTGCCATCGGCTGCAACCGTGATCGAAGCAATCTTGCCGCCAGCCGGCGCGGTGAAGGTCGGAACACCGCCCGTGCCGCCGCCCGCGCACGTAGTCGCGCTACCAGCAGCGGCAACACCTTCCTGCTGAATACAAACTTCAACCGCCGTCTTCAGGGCCTGTGTGCCTTGAACCACTTCAGTGAACTTCGCCTTCTTCGTATACGTCTGGTAGTTCGGAATCGCAACAGCGGCCAGAATGCCGATGATGGCGACGACGATCATCAGTTCGATCAGGGTGAAACCTTGTTGGACATTACGCATGGTGAATCTCCAGGGAAAAGCACTTGAGTGTGCCGCTGCCTATACGCAAGGCGTAGGCCAGGGACTGTTTTTCTTGTAAAACAACATATTGCGGAATAACATCCCACTCAATAGCGCGTCAAATGACAATAGGTGACAGTTTGCGTCACCCTCCAAACTGTTGAACCACACCCAGAACTTGCAACCGATCCAGATGAATTGCCACTGCGTACGACAGTTCCCTTTGTATCCATAAAAAAGTTCAGGCTCAAGCGAGAATCGCAACCTCATCAACAGCATCCAGCTGTTGCGGATCGAGAAACTTCTCGGCGTATTTCAGATAGACCTTCTCGCGCACGAAGACGGCGAAGAGGTCGGGGTCGATGTGGCCGCCAGCGCTGAACTTGCCGAGGATGGACATCGCCTGCGACAGCTTCATGCCTTCCTTGTAGGGGCGGTCGCGAGCCGTCAGCGCCTCGAAGATGTCGGCGATGCCCATGATGCGTGCCTGCACCGACATCTGTTCGCGGGTGAGGCCCTTGGGATAACCCTTGCCGTCCATGCGCTCGTGGTGGCCGCCGGCGTATTCGGGCACGTTGGTCAGGTGCCTGGGCCAGGGCAGCTGTTCGAGCATCTTGATGGTGGCGACGATGTGGTAGTTGATCGTCTCGCGTTCCTGCTGCGTCAGCGTGCCGGCGCGAATCGTCAGGTTCTCGATCTCCTCCGCGCTCAGGAAATCAGTTTCCACGCCGTCGGCGTTGCGCCAGCGACGCTGGTGTCCGATGTCGCGGATGCGCTGCTGGTCGGCCTCGGACATCGCTTCGCCGCCGGTGTTCGACTTGCGTATCAGCGCACGTTCACCGTCGATCGCCTGGACTTCGGCAGAATGGTCTGCCCAGAGCGCCGCTTCGGCCGCGGCATCGCGTTCTTCGCGCAGGTCGAGTATCCGGCGCAAGGTCCGGATCTCGGCATCGCGCTTGATGACCTCGAAGCGCGTATCGACCATGTGGATGCGGTCGAAAATGGTTTGCAGCTTGGTCGCCTTGTCGACGACATGGACCGGCGTGGTGACCTTGCCGCAGTCGTGCAGGAGGCCGGCGATCTTGAGTTCGTAGCGGTCCTTCTCCGTCATGTGGAAGCCGGCCAAGGCACCGGACGCCGAGGCATTGACGGCCTCGGCCAGCATCATGGTCAGGACCGGCACGCGCTGGCAATGGCCACCGGTGTAGGGCGACTTCTCGTCGATCGCCAGGTTAATGAGGTTTATGAAAGACTCGAACAACTCTTCCAGTTGCGAAATCAGCATCCGGTTGGTGAGCGCGATGGCCGCCTGCGAAGCGAGCGACTCGGCCAGGCTCTGGTCGGCGGCGGAGAAGCTGACCACCTCGCCGGTTGCGGGACTGAGGGCGTTCAGCAACTGCAGGACGCCGATGATCTCGTTCTCGTGGTTCTTCATCGGCACGGTGAGGAAGGACTTCGAACGATAACCGGTACGCGCGTCGAACTTGCGCGTGCCGGTGAAGTCGAATCCGGCTTCCGTATAGGCGTCCGCGATATTGACGGTCTTGTCGTGGATGGCGGCGTAGGCGGCGACCAGCGAATTGTTGGCTTCGCCGCGCTCGTTCTTCAACGGCAGGTTGGGGAAGTCGATCGGGCTGCCGGCGGTGCCCCCCATCGCGATGCCGAGCGAATCGGTGCGGATGATCTCGAAGCGCAGCGCCTGGCCATCCTCGGTCACGCGGTAGAGCGTGCCGCCGTCGGCATGGGTGATGTCCTTGGCCGCGTCGAGGATGCTTTCGAGGAGGCGATCGATGTCGCGTTCGTGGGACAGGGCGGCGCCGATGGCGTTGAGCTTCTCAAGGCGGCTGAACATATCCGCCAGTGCCGGTTCCTGCCGTTGCGGTGCGAGCGTATCCATGGCGATTCCGGCGTCTGTTACTTGATGCAGACCGCACGCACCTGTTTCATGTCGGTCACGCCTTGCAGGACTTTCTCCATGCCGTCCATTTTCAGCGTCAGCATGCCGTCTTCGAGGGCCTGGGCCACCAGCTGCGCGACGCGCGCATGCTCCTGGATCAGCTTCTTGGTCGGATCGGTGCCGACCATCAATTCGTGCAGACCGGTACGGCCCTTGTAGCCGCTGCCGCCGCAGGCATCGCAGCCCTTGGGACGGTGCAGCTGGAACTTGCCGTCCTTGCCGTAATCCTTCAGCAACCGGTTGTAAACTGCTTCCTGCGCCCCCTTCTGGTCGCGCTTGAAGGTTTCGGTATTGACCAGCTCGGCGCAATACTCGGTCATGAACAGGCGCATTTCCTCGGCATCGGGCGTATAGGCTTCCTTGCACTTGCACAGGCGCTTGGCCAGCCGCTGGGCGAGAATGCCGAGCAGCGCGTCGGCGAAGTTGAACGGGTCCATGCCCATGTCGAGCAGGCGGATGATGGACTCGGGCGCGCTGTTGGTGTGCAGGGTGGCGAACACCAGGTGGCCCGTCAGCGAAGCCTCGATGCCGATGCCGGTGGTTTCGGCATCGCGCATTTCGCCGACCATGATGATGTCCGGGTCGGCGCGCAGGAAGGCTTTCATGATGACGGGAAAGTCGAGGCCGGCCTTCTTGTTGATCTGCACCTGGCGCAGGCCCTTCTGCGTGATTTCGACCGGATCCTCGGCGGTCCAGATCTTGGTGTCGGGCGTATTGAGGAACTTCAGCACCGAGTGCAGCGTGGTGGTCTTGCCGGAGCCGGTCGGCCCACAGACGAAGAACAGGCCATAGGGCTTGGAGACGCACTGCTTGAGCTTTTCCAGGTTGGTCGGCAGCACGCCGAGGTTTTCGAGCGGGATCGGCTCGCCAGCGGCGAGAATGCGCATGACGATGTCTTCGACGCTGCCGGCCGTGGGAATCGTGGCGACGCGCAGTTCGATGTCGAGCGGGCCGTACTTCTTGAACTTGATCTTGCCGTCCTGCGGCCGGCGCTTCTCGGAAATGTCGAGATCGCACATGATCTTGATGCGCGCGGCGAGCGCGTTGCGGTAGCTCGCCGGGATGTCGATGTACTTCTGCAGCGAGCCGTCCTTGCGGAAGCGGATCTGCACCTTGTCCTTGCCGATGCCGGGTTCGATGTGGATGTCGGACACGCCCTGCTGGTAGCCGTCCACGATGATCTTGTTCACGAGCTTCACCAGCTCGTTGTCCGCTGCGGCCGAAATCTCGTCGGCGCCACTGTCCAGGGCCTCTTCGCCTTCGTCCATGCCGGAGAGCATGTCGCCCACCGAGGTATCGTCGGTGAATCCGGAACTGCCGAACATCTGGTCGACGGTCTGCTTGAACTCGCGGATCGTGGTTACGCGATAGGTCAGCTTGGCGCGCGGGAAAACGTTGTTCACGATGCGCGAACTCTTGACCTGCTCCGGGTCGAGGCAAAGCACGAGCAAACCTTCGGTGTTTTCCTCGACCGGCAGCCACTGGTTCTGTTCGACGTAATCGCGCTTCAGGTTCTTGAGCAGATCCATCGGCTTGATGCGGTCGGCGCGGTAGGGCTCGTAGGGAACGCCGAAATACTTCGACAGGGCGCCGCCCAGGGCCGGCAGCTTGACCTGGAATTCGGTGATCAGCGCTTCCTCGACGTCGGTATTCTTGCGCCGCGCCGAGCGGGCGGCGAGTTCGAGTTCCTGCGCCGAGATGATGACGTCCGCCACGAGGTGGTCGTACTTCGACTTGATGACGTGCGCCGGCTTGTTGCGCTGGGTGAAGGCAATGCACAGCGTCTCGCACAGGCCCTTGATGCCTTCCTCGGCGACCGCGGCGAATGAAACGCCGGCCTTGTTGTTGATGATCTGCACGACGCCGAGCAGTTCGCCGGACTGGGTGTCGACGATGGGGCCGACCAGCATCTGCTTGGTGCGGTAGCCGGTGCGCTTGTCCACCTCCTGCAGGAAGCGTAGTTGCGGATTGATGGCCTTGAGTTCCGCCTCGTCGTAAACATCCTTGATGTTGACGATCTTCCGCGCCAGGGCGACATGGCCGGCGATGCTCTGGTCGGCGATCGGCAGGCGCAGATCCTTGAAGGAATTCAGCCCGGTCTTGACCTTGGAGACGATCGAAGCCTTGTCCTCGCCGATGGCGTAAATGGTGAGGCGATCGGCGTTGAACAGGGAACAGATGTCCTGCGACAGCTCCAACATGATTTCGTCGATGTTGGACGTGGCGTGAATCTTGTTGGTGACGACCTGGAGATTCTTGAAAAAAGTCAGCCGGCTGCCGACATCCGACAAGCCACCGGCGTCCTGCGGTGTGGACAGAACCGCGCTCATGCTTCGATCTTCCCTTTCTCGGCCAATAATGCCTTCAAGCCACCATCCAGCAGACTGGCACGATATCCCCGCTGCGAAAGCAGGAACGCAGCCGCCGAGCTGCGACGGCCGGTTTGACAATAAACAATATACTCTTTCCCCTGCTCCAGCATCGCAGCCGCCTCGCGCACCTCGTTGAGCGGGATGTTGAGCGCACCAGGCAAGCCGTCGTGCTGATACTCGGCGGGGAAGCGCGTGTCGATCCAGACGGCGCCGGCCGCGACATGCCGCACGGCCTGCGCCGGGGAAATCTTCTGCAGCAGCGGTTCCTTCAGCAAGGCGAGAAAGTCAGCCTTGTCGAGCCGCAGCAGGACGCCATCGGTCTTCATGGTCACCGTGGCGTTACGCGTGGCATCGGCGAGCAGCGCTTCTTCGCCGAAGGCGTCGCCGCCCTTGAGTTCGGCCAGTTCGACCTTCGCGCCGGCGACCTCGCGCGTGACGACGCAACGGCCGCGATCCACGACATAGTAGTAGTCGCCGGCGTCGCCCTGACGGATGACGACCTCCCCGCGCTTGGCGACGACGCGCTGGAAGCGCCCCAGCAAGGCGTCGATGTTGGCGGCCGGCAGCGCGGAAAAGACGCCATTGACGAAATTCTGCGCCGCGAACATGCCCGACATGGTCCGCCAGTCGGTGGCCTCCTTGTTGCCGTTCGCGACGCCGGGAGCGGCCAGCTGGTCCCAGGTGACGACGATATCGAGCGTGTCCTCGTCGAAGCGCAGCAACTCGATGTCGGTGATCGCCTTGGTCGCCACGGGCACATTGCCGCCGTGCCCCAGCGGCATCAGCGCGTCGCCCGAGCCGCCGACGATCAGCATCGTGCTGCCGTCCGCGAGGTCCATTTTCAGTTCGCCCCGGGTCAGGTAGACGACCTGGCCGTGCCAGTCCTTCAGGCTCGATGGATCGAGATTGCGCGTCACGCGTTCGCGATGGCACAGCGGCGCCAACTCGCGCAGGCTTTCCGGCCCGAGGCTGGCCAGCGGCTGCAGGTGCGCGAGGGTTTCCAGCAGGGCGGCATCGATGGTCATGCGGCGCCTCTCAAAACTCGAAGACCTGGTTGTTCTGCAACATCCGCGGCTTGAGTTCGCCGATGCAGTCCTCGATCTCCTGCATGGTCAACTCGACCTGCCCCGGCTTGAGATGCGTGATGTAGATCTCGGCGTCCCGCTGCAGGTTGGCAAGTTCGTCCTTCAGCATGTCCGGACACAGGTGCTTGGAAACGGCCGCCAGCCGATGTTCGCGATTGGAGAAGGCCGTCTCGATGATCAGGGTGCGCAGGTTGGCGATCTTGTTGACGGCGGCCCAGAGCGCCGGGCAGGGGCCGGTGTCGCCGGAGAAGACCAGGCTGGCCTTGCCGGAATCGAGCTGGTAGGCATTGGCCGGCACGGTATGGTTGGCCGGCAACGGAACGATGCGGCGCCCGTTCAGTTCCACAGCCGCGCCGACGTGCAAGGCCTCGAAGCGCAGGAATGGCTTTTCAGCGGTAGGTATCTCGGTGAAGTCGGGCCAGACTGCCCAGTTGAAAACATGATTGCGCAGGATTTCGAGCACCGCCTCGGTGGCATGAACGGTCAGCGGGCGGTTGCGCATGTCGCCGACCGTATCGACCATCAGCGGCAGGCAGGCGATGTGGTCGAGATGGGTGTGGGTGAGGAAGACATGGTCGATCTGCGCCAGCTCGGCAATCGACAAATCGCCGACCCCGGTGCCGCAATCGACGAGTATGTCGCTGTCGACCAGGATGGACGTGGTGCGCAAATGGCGTCCGCCGATGCCGCCGCTGCAACCGAGGATTCTGACTTTCACCGGCGCCTCACTTGGTGTCGAACTTCCAAGAGCCGTCCCAGTCCTGTCCCGGCGGCTCCTTGCGGTAATGCGCCACGCGTTCCGCATAGACCTCGTACAGCTTGTGCGGACTGGCACGAGACAGATTGAGCAATGCCAGCTCGGCCTGGTCCCAATCCTGGGCGCGGTAGGCGCGCAACGCCTGGTTCCACAGCTTGTTCTCGTCGAGCACCGCCTTGGGAACGTTGCCCTCGATGCCGAGCGGCTCGAAGATGGCGACCGGCTTGTCCTTGCCCTTGACCTTCACCAGGTCGAGTTCGCGGAAGACGAAATCCTTGCGGACCAGATCGCGCGTGCCTTCGCCGACGATGATGCCGACGCCGTACTGTTTGGTGATGCCTTCGAGGCGCGAACCGAGGTTGACCGCATCGCCCATCACCGTGTACGCCTTGCGCACCGGCGAGCCCATGTCGCCGACGGTCATGGTGCCGGTGTTGACGCCGACGCCGATCTTGAGCTCGGGCCAGCCCTTGGCGGCCAGGTCCTTGTTGAGATCGACGAGAGCGGCCTGCATGTCGAGCGCGGTGACGACGGCGCGTTTGGCGTGCTCGGCATCTTCCACCGGCGCGCCCCAGAAGGCCATGATGGCATCGCCGATGTACTTGTCGAGCGTGCCGCGATGGCCGCGGATGACATCGGTCATCGCGCCGAGATACAGGTTCATCAAGGTCGCCAGCTGGTCCGGCTGCAGACCTTCGGAAATCGTGGTGAAACCGCGCACGTCGGAGAACATCACGGTCAGCTCCGCCTTGCGGCCTTCCATGCTGTAGTTCTCGGGATTGCGCGCCATCTCGTCCACCAGCTCCGGCGGCACGTACTGGCCGAACAGTTCGGTGAACTGCCGCTTGCTGCGCGACTCGACGAAATAGCCCCACGACATGTTCATGGCGTAGAGGACGACGATCAGCAGCAGGCTACCGGCCAGCGGCAGCAGCATGTGCGCCGAATTCCAGAACACCAGGTTCACGGCAAGGGCGAAGACCAGGACCAGCGCCGTGACGATGCTGGCGCGGAACGGCGACAGCAGCGGCAGCAGGAAGACCATCACGCCGCCGATCAGCAGCGTCAGCAGTACATCGGCACCGAGCACATAGGGTGGCTTGTGCTTGACGGTACCATCGAGAAAACCGGCGATCAGGTTGGCGTGGATCTCGACCCCGGCGTAGGCGCTATCGACCGGTGTGGACCGCAAATCCATGAGGCCCGGCGCCGTGGTGCCGACCAGGACGATCTTGCCTTTGAGCTCTTCGGGCTTGACGCGATCCGCCAGCACGTCGGCGGCGGAAATGTAGCGGAAGCTGCCTTGCGGGCCGCGATAGGGGATCAGGGTGGCCACGTTCTCGTCGACCGGGATACTCAACGTACCGCGCGCCGTCGTCATCTCCAGCCACTCCATGCCGCTGTAGCTCTTGCCGGCTCCCTCGGGGTAACCGGGCGCCAGTTTCGGGAAACCCAGCAGCGCGCGGGTCATGGCCAGCGACAGGGCTTCGTAATAAGCGCCCTTGTACTCGACCAGCAAGGGCACTCGCCGCGCCACGCCGTCGAAATCGATCAGGGGATTGAAGTGGCCTCCGGAAGCCGCTGCCTGCTGAAACTCGGGCAGGTTGCCGCCGTGGGCGGTCCAAGTGGTGAAGGCGATGTTGCGGCCGCTGAAGGACCCTGCCGGCAGTACCGGCTCGGGAATCGCTCCAGAAGACGCTCCGTCGCCCTTGCCCGAGAGGTAATAGCCGAGCACGACCGGCTTGCCCTTCAGCATCTCGGCGAAGCGCGCGTCGAAATCGAGCTGGGGCCGCAATTCCTTGAGGGTGCTCTGGAAGGCGCCGCTGTCCCTGAGGTCGGTCTTCGCCAGTTGGTCGAGCGACTTCAGGCCGGAACTGTTGTCGGGTTCGGCAAATACCACGTCGAAGCCGAGAATGACGATGCCGTGATCGAAAAGCTTCTTCACCAGGGACGCCATTCTGTCGCGCCCCCACGGCCAGCGTCCGACTTCGGCCAGCGACTTCTCGTCGATGTCGAGGATGACGATGCGGTCATCGACGCTGCGCGGCATGGTCAGCCGCAGCTTGGTGTCGTAAAGGAACGCGTCAAGGTGATTGATGAAGCCGAGTTGATAGACCTTGGCCGCATGCCCGAGCAGCAGAACCAGTACGACGACCCCCAGCAGGAAACGGGGCAAGTGTTGCTTCAAGATACGCTACTCCTGCACAGATCGTTGGAAACAGCTAATCCGGTCACGGATGCGCCACGTCACCCCTTGAGGAAGAATTCCATCTTGATGCCGGCCAGTTCGATGATGTCGTGATCGCTGAGCTGATGAGGCTTGTTGGCTTCCAGCGTCACGCCGCTTACCACCGGGAAGTTCGCGCCTTCCACGTGCGTGATGAAATAACCGTGCGGACGACGGGCGATGACGGCTACCTGGACGCCCGGCTTGCCGAGCGTGGTCAGCGTCTTCGTCAGTTCCAGTTCCTTGCCGGCATTGGCGCCGTTGAGAATCTGGATCGCGGCGAGCGGCAAGGCCGGCTGTGCCGGGGCGGCGGGCGCCGGCGGCGGCGCGGGTGCGACCTGGGGCGCCGGCGGCGGCACGTCGTGCTGGGATCCCGGCGGGGCCGTATCGCCCATCGCATGCATGCCGACCTGGGTGTCGCTGAGGCCCTTGCCCTCGACCTGTTCCGCCGTCTTGCGCATTGCGTCGGGGCGCAGGATCATCGTTTTCTCGAAGTCCGGCGGCGCCGCCTGCTGCGGCACTTCGTTCACGTACTTCAGGCGGTATTTGCCGAGCTCGATGACGTCGCCGTTCTGAAGGAAGTGTTTCTTGACCGACTGACCGTTGACGTAGGTGCCGTTGGTGCTGTTGAGGTCTTCGAGGAACGAGTCGTTGAGTATCGTGACAAGGACGGCATGCTCGCCGGAGATCGCCAGATTGTCGATCTGGATGTCGTTATGCGGCTTGCGCCCAATCGTCATCCGTTCCTTGTTGAGGGGGATTTCCTTGAGCACCAGGCCATCCATGCTGAGAATAAGCTTCGCCATCTTGTTTTCCTCAACGATCCATCACTTGAACCAGGCCAGCAGCCTGGCCAACCAGCCGCCCAAGCCATGAGTGGGGGCCGGAAATTCTTCCCTGACGCGCACAAGGATAACTGAAACATTGTCGCGTCCGCCGTTGTCGTTGGCCATTTGCACCAACTGCGTCGCGCACAGTTCCAGATTCGCCGCCAGCGCCTGCAAGGTCATCGAAATCTCGTCGTCCTCGACCATGTCGTTGAGGCCGTCCGAACAGAGCAGATAGATGTCGCCAGGCTGCACATCGTAATGTCGTATTTCCGGCTCGACGGTCGGATCGACGCCCAGCGCCCGCGTCACCAGATTCTTGTTCTGCGAATGGCGCGCCTGCTCCGCCGTGAGCATGCCGCTGTCGATCTGCTCCTGCAGCAGCGAGTGGTCGCGCGTGACCGGACCGAACTCCTCGCCGCGCAGCCGGTAGAGGCGCGAATCGCCGATGTGGGCGACGGTGACGGAGTTGTTGTGGAATACGGCCATCACCAGCGTGGTGCCCATGCCGGCATACTGGGGCTGGCTCTGCGCCGCCTGGTAGATGGCGCCGTTGGCGCGGGCGATCTCGGTTTCCAGCACGACCTGGGCCCACAAGCGGCCATCCGGCTCGACCTGGTATGGCGCGCGCTCCGTGAAGGATTTCTCCAGTTCGGTGCCGAGCAGCGCCGTCGCCATGCCGCTGGCGACTTCGCCGGCGTTGTAGCCGCCCATGCCGTCGGCCAGAACGACGAAGCCGGCCACCGGATTGGCGAACACGGCATCCTCGTTGTGGGAACGTACCATGCCCTTGTCAGAGTTCGTCACGATCTCCAGGGCTTTGCTCAGGTCCATCGTCTGCGTCCCTTATTCGGTTAGATGCCGATGTCGATATCGGTGCCCGTCGCCGCGGCGCCGGTCATGCTCAGGCAAGTACGCAGGTCGGCCGCCATTTCGGCACCGGTCTGGTAGCGCTTGTCGGCATCCTTGGTCAGTGTCTTGTCGATGATCGCCACCAGGCAATCCGGCAGGTTGGGGTTCAACGTGCGGATGTCGGCGTGCGGCTCGTTGGCGATCTTGAACATCAGCTGGGCCATCGAGTCGCCCTCGAACGGCAGCTTGCCGCAAGCCATCTGGTAGAGCGAAACGCCCAGCGAGAACAGGTCCGAGCGGCCGTCGATCTTCTTGCCGGCCAGTTGTTCGGGCGACATGTAGGAGGGCGTGCCCAGCACCATGCCGGTCTTGGTCTTCGACGAATCGGTGATGCGGGCGATGCCGAAGTCGGTGACCTTGACCTGGTCGGATTCCGGCTCGTACATGACGTTGGCCGGCTTGATGTCGCGATGCACGACGTTGTTCTGGTGCGCATAGGACAGCGCGTCGGCGACGCGGGCGACGATGCTCATCACCTTGGGCAGCGGCAGCAGGTTGCCGGGCTTGGTGAACGGCACCAGGTCCTTGCCCTTGAGGAATTCCATGGCGATGTAGGCGAGATCGTGCTCCTCGCCGGCGTCGTACATGGTGACGATATTCTGATGGTTGAGGCGTCCCGCCGTCTCGGCCTCGCGGAAGAAGCGCTCCTTGACCTCGACCAGTTCGTCTTCCTCGAACTCCTGCGACAGCGCCATGGTCTTGATCGCCACGATGCGGTTGATCTTCGGATCGCGGCCGAGATAGACGACGCCCATGGCGCCCTTGCCGAGTTCCTTCTCGATCTGGTAGCGCCCCAGCATGGGTTTCTCGACATTGCCGTTGGCATCGATCAGGCTGGCATTGCTGCGCGTGCCGCCCCCGCCGCCGCCGAGCATGACGGTTTCGGACATCTGCTTGGCGCGGTTCAGGCGCGTTTCCAGGTCACGGAATTTCGCATCGTAGTCGGCCATGAAACGGAACACCGACTCGGCCTTGTTGAACTGGCGCTTGCGCTCGAAGTCGAGACCGAGGTTGTAGAGGTTTTCCATCAACTGGTTGTCGAGCGGGCACTTGCGGAACTTGTCGAAGGCCATGTCGAGCTGGCCCTGGCCCTGGAAGGCCAGGCCCAGCATGCGGTTCGACTCGGCCGAATCGAGGTCCGACTTTTCCTTGCCGCGCTCGGTCACGAGGAAGTGCTTGGTCGTCAGCAGCAGATGACCGACCAGCAGCAGCGTCGCCGGCACCATCAACTGGATCCACATTAACTGCGTCGTCATCAGGATGAAATGCACGGCAACCAGGGCAACCAGGATGCCGGCGGTGATGGCAGCACCCATGCCCGCCTTGAGTCTGGGCAGCAGGGCGATCAGGTAGACCGCCACGAGCAGGAAGACCAGCTTCTCGACCCAGAACCCCCAGGTCGGCGCGACGAAGAAGTGTTCGGAGAGAATGCTCGACACCGTGTGCGCCTGGAGCAGCACCGCCGGCATGGTGCTGGAGACCGGCGTCACGAACATGCTGCCCACCCCCGCGGCCGTCGGCCCGATCAGCACAATCTTGTCGCGATACTTTTCGTAGGGAATCTTGCCGGTCTTCACATCGAAGAAGGAATCGACCTGGAAAGCCGGCTGGCCATCCTTGTCCTTGTAGAAAAAGGTGTACATCCGCGTATCCGGATCGACGCCGATCTTGAGCTTGCCCAACTTGACCGAATCGCCGGCCTTCACCTGGATGTCGGCCGGCGTGAGGTTGAGGCTTTTGGCCGCCGCCAGCAGGGACAGCGACGGATAGGTCTGATCGAAGTAATTGAGCACCAGCGCTTCGGTACGAATGCCGCCATCGATGTCGGGCGTGTTGTTGAGGTGGCCGATCACCGCCGCATTCCTGCCGAGAACGTCGATCACGGCCGCATCAACGTCCGAAGTCGGAATCGGCGCATAGTCGCCCCCCGCCAACTTGACGGCGTTCTTCTTGACGAAGTCGGGCAGGTCCCTGTCGGGACGGCCCCGCGGTTCGCCGATACGGAACAGCATGGGCAGGGCGACATTGCCGGCCGCAGCCAGGGCATTCGCAAGGCGGCGGTCGGTATTGAGCTTCTCTTCGGCGTCCTTGAGCAGCGGCCCCATGGCGCCGAGCAATCCGGGTTGCGCGGCGACGTCCTCGCCGGCTTCCGTCAATGCCGCACCGCCCGCATTGCCGTAAAGATCGATCAGCTTGTTGATATAGACCAGGCCAGGGTCGAGCTGCGGTTCGGAAAAGAAGATCGTCGTCGCGATGACCCTGGCCTTGGCCGCGGACAGCTTCTCGATCATGTCGGCGTGCATTTCGCGCGACCACGGCCAGCGGCCAATGTTGTCCAGACTCTGCTTGTCGATGGCGATGACGGCCACCTTGTCGGATGGCTGGCGCGAACTCATGCCGACACCGAGATCGTAGGCCTTGCGTTCGAGACTCTGCAAAAGATCGCCGTTGCCGGCGACGAGCAGGACGAAACTCACGACCACGCCAAGGAACCAGTCACTCTTCCAGAAATTCGCCTTGTCTATTTTCATCTTCTTTGGCGCTCCCATCGTCCGGGCTCGATTTCCCGGTTCGAAATGCCGTCAAGGCAAGTCAAGTCGGAACATAAACAGAACCATAACGGCAATTCTTGCAGCCGGACCTCAAGTCAGTCAATCGTTTTCTATGCAACCTGACACTAGCACGGCGATTTTATCCCTAATACGGCAATTCCCTGCCGAGTCCGTGTTCACGGGCTAGGAGCAACAAGTTCTTGGCCACGGCAAGGTCCTGGATCGCCATGCCCTGCGACTCGAACAGCGTGATGTCTTCGGGGCTGCAACGACCCGGACGAATGCCGGCAATCACCTCGCCCAGCTCGATCAACTGGCCTTCGTGCAGGCGGCCCTTTTCCAGGGCCGGCAGCAGGTCGCCGGCTTCGCGCACGGCCGTGGCGCGACTGTCGACGCAAACCGGCGCGGCGCGCAGGACGGTCTTCTCATCCAGCTCGCGGCGGATCAGGGCATTCGAGCCGGCCGCCGTAATGTGAGTGCCTGCTTCCAGCCACTCTCCTTCGAAGACGGGCTGCGTCGCCGTCGTGACGGTCACGACGACGGCCGAGCCGCGGACCGCTTCGACCGGACTCGCCACCGGCACCATCTCGACGTCGAGGCGACGCGACAGGGTTTCGCAAAACGTCCGCCGCTTCTCCTCGCTGCGCGAAAACACCTTGATGCGGCGTATCGGCCGGACCCGGCACAAGGCTTCGACCTGGCTCTGCGCCTGCCAGCCGGAACCGAACACCCCGGCTTCGGCCGCGTCGGCGCGCGCCAGCCATTTCGCCGCCACGCCCCCCGTTGCACCAGTGCGCATCATGCCCAGGTAGTCGGCCTCGATCACCGCCAGCGCAGCACCCGTCGCCGCATCGAACAGATGCACCAGGAAGCGGGCGCCCGCGCGGGACGTCGTATAGGCCTTGTAACCGAATACACCTTCGTCAAGCAGAGCGCCCTGCAGGATGTGCAGCGCAGCCGTCGGGATGCGCGTGCGCTGCCGCGGAACGTCGATGGCGCGCGCCAGGCCGTGGGCGCGATGCGCCGACTCCACGGCCGCCAGCGCCATCTCCATCGTCAGCAGCTCCTTGACATCCGCCTCGCTCAGAAACAGCGCCATACTCCGCTCCTCAGACAATCTTGCGTTCCCTGCGGCCCGCCTTGCGCCAGGCCAGCCAGTTCCCCAGCACCACCACGAACACCGCGCAGATACCGCCGACCAGGTAATGCGCCGCCGGCAGCGTCTGCGCCACCCAGTCCCTGACGGCGCCGTCCGACACCAGCATGCCACCCGCCACGTAGCCGAGCAGGCCGGCGCCGAGCGTGACGATGACCGGATGACGCTCCATCAGCTTCATGATGAGTTGGCTCGACCAGACGATCAGCGGAATGCTCACCGCGAGGCCGAACAACAGCAGCGCGATCGAGTCGCGAGCGACGGCGGCGACGCCGATGACGTTGTCGAGGCTCATGACGAAATCGGCAACGACGATGGTCTTCACTGCCGCCCAGAGGTACTGCGGCGCCGCGATGTCCGGTCCCTCCGCCTCTTCCGGCAGCAGCAGCTTGACGGCGATCCAGAGCAGCACCACGCCGCCGACCAGCTTGAGGTAGGGGAAGCCCAGCAGGCCGGCGGCGAAGGCCGTCAGCACGACGCGCAGGAGCACCGCCCCGGCCACCCCCCAGCGGATGCCGCGCCGACGCTGGTCCGGCGGCAGGTTGCGGCAGGCCAGGGCGATCACCACGGCGTTGTCGCCCGAAAGCACGACGTCGATGGCGATGATCTGGAGGACGGCTATCCAGAAATCGTGGGAGAGGAAATCCATGCGCCGATTCTACGCAATACGGCATGAAAAAAGCCGCGCCGGCTTGCACCGGCGCGGCTTTTCGCGGCAGCGGCGACGCTTACAGCAGCGCCTTCAACAGCTTGGCCATCTCCGACGGATTGCGCGTAACGGTGAAGCCGCACTCTTCCATGATGGCGAGCTTGGCATCCGCCGTGTCGGCGCCGCCGGAAATCAGCGCACCGGCATGGCCCATACGCTTGCCGGCCGGCGCGGTGACGCCGGCGATGAAGCCGACGATCGGCTTCTTCATGTTGGCCTTGCACCAGCGCGCGGCATCCGCCTCGTCCGGGCCG
>CAZWFC010000047.1:0-19301 GCA_964632965.1 uncultured Rhodocyclaceae bacterium | reverse complement strand
CGTTCTGCTTCACCGTGGCGTTCAGCTCTTCCATCGAACTCGACGTCTCTTCCAGGCTCGACGCCTGTTCTTCCGTGCGGCTCGACAGGTCCTGGTTCCCCGCTGCAATCTCCTTCGACGCCACATTGATCGCGTCCGACGCTTCCTTGATCCGCCCCACCACTTCCCGCAACCTCTCCACCGTCGTGTTCGTGTCGTCCTTCAATTGACCGAAGATGCCGGCGTAATCGTCCTCGACGGTACGGGTCAGGTCGCCGCGGGCGACCAGGTTGAGGACTTCCGACGTGGCATTCAGCGCCCGCTGGGTGTTGCTGAGCAGCGTATTGATACCCTCGCTCAGTTTGGCGAAGAAACCTTCCTTGCCCTCCATCTCAAGGCGCATGTCGAGGACGCCGTAGGAAGCCGCCTGGACGATCTCCTCGACTTCCCGTTCGATCACGACTTCGGCCGTGCGGTCCTGCCATTCGGCGACCGCGCCGAGGCGCTCGCCCTTGTCGCTGATGACCGGGTTCGCCGTCACCGTCAGGAAGCGGCCGCCGATTTCGAGATTCGCTCCGTAGGGCTGGGTGAAGGTCGCCAGCAGATTGGCCTGGTGCGCCGGATTCTTGTGGAAGGTGTCGATATTGACGCCGACCATGTTGTCGGCGCTGAAGTTCGGCAACTGCGTGCGGATCGCCTCCTCGGCCCCTTTGAGTATGCGCACCACCGAACTGTTCGCATAGATGATGTTGCGGTCGGGGTCGGCGATCATGACGCCGGTCGAGACGTTGTCGAGCGCGATCTTGATGCGCGTCATCTCGTCCGCCGTGCGCTTGGTTTCGGCCACCTCGAAGCCCATGCGCGTCTGCATGGCCTGCAGCCGCTGCAGCATCTTGCCGAGTTCGTCGTTCTTGGTGACGTCGATGTGGTTCGAGTAATCGCCCTGAGCCACGTTGCCGAGCGTATTGGCGACTTCGTCGACCGGCCGCTTGACCGAGCGGATCAGCCAGCCCGCGCCGAAGAAGCCGAGCAGGACGACGATGGCAACGCCGACGATCATTCCCAGGCGGGTCTGCTCGAAGCGCGCCTGCGATGAGACGAATTCGGCATGGGACTTTTCCGTGTGGTACTTGAAGAGCTCGTCGGCCTTGCCGGCCGCTTCCGTGTAGAGCGGATTGATCTTCTCCAGCAGGATCAGGTTGGCGTCGTTGAAGTCGCCTTCCAGCATGGCCTTGCGGGCGGGCAGCAGGCCTTCCTGGACGAACTTCTTGCGCGACTCGGCATAGGCTGCCGCCATCGCGCGGTGGCCGTCGGAATGGATCAGCGGCTGGTACGACTCCCACAGCTTGCCGATTTCGTCGATATTGCCCTTGACCGCATCGCTGTGGCGATCGAGCGGATGGTCGTGCAGCTTGGCATAGGCACCGGCCGGGTCGTGCTGCAGACCGAGCAGTATCTGCGCCCGGTTGTCGGCCATCAGCTTGCCGATGCGGCCGACGATGCGCACCGGTTCGAGGCGCCGCTCGTAGATGAATTGCGCGGTCTCGTTGGCGCCTGATGCGACGAACAGGCCGATCACCGCCTGAGCGATCAACGTCAGACAAAGGAAGCCGAGTATCAAATACATGCGGCTTGTCAGCGACAGGTTGGCGAACGCGCTTTCGCCGCCCTTGACTACCTCGCCGTAGCGAATCCGCAGGCTGCCCTGCTGCTTGTCGCGGAACAGCTTGTAGATGCGCTCCGCCTCCTGGATTTTCTCGCGCGGCGCCTTGCGCCGCACCGACATGTAGCCGGTGACCTGGCCGCCTTCCCAGATCGGCGTCGCATTGGCGAGGACCCAGTAGAAGTCTCCGTTCTTGCAGCGGTTCTTGACCAGACCGGTCCATGGCCGCTCGGCCTTCAGCGTGTTCCAGAAGTCATCGAAGGCCTCCGGCGGCATGTCCGGGTGACGCACGATGTTGTGCGGTTCGCCGATCAACTCCTGCTCCGAAAAGCCGCTGACGGCGAGGAAATCGCGGTTGATGTAGGTAATGCGCCCCTTGAGATCGGTCTTCGAAACGATCAGCGTCTCGTCGCGCAGTTCGACCTCGTTTTGCGTTACCGGCAGGTTGGTTCTCATCGCGTCACCTCGGAATCGATGGCCCGCACAGCGGGCCTTTGCCTACTCGTTCAGAATTCTTCCCACTCGTCGTTGTCGTCGGCGAGATGGGGGGGCGGGATCTTCTTCTGCTTCGGTGCCGCGTGTGCCTGCGCGTGTGCCTGCGGCTTGGCCGGATTCGCCAGCCGCGGCGTCGCGCGCACTTCCGCGACGCCTTCCGCCAGCTTGAAGCTGCCCACCGCCTGCACCAGCCCTTGCGCCTGCTCTTCCAGGCTCTCCGCCGCCGCCGCCGCTTCTTCCACCAGCGCCGCGTTCTGCTGCGTCACTTCGTCCATCTGGCTCACCGCCTGCGTCACCTGTTCGATGCCCGCCGACTGCTCCCGGCTCGCCGACGAGATGTCCGTCACCAGCGCCGCAACGCGCTGGAACGACTGCACCACTTCGTCCATCGTGCTGCCCGCCTGCTGCACCAGCCGCGCTCCGCCTTCGACCTTGTCCACCGATTCGGCGATCAGCCCCTTGATTTCCTTCGCCGCCGTGGCGCTGCGCTGCGCCAGGTTGCGCACTTCCGTCGCCACCACCGCGAAGCCGCGGCCCTGTTCGCCGGCGCGCGCCGCTTCCACCGCGGCGTTCAACGCCAGGATGTTGGTCTGGAAGGCAATGCTGTCGATCACGCCAATGATGTCCGCGATCTTGCGCGAGCTGCTCTGGATGTCGCCCATCGTCGACACCACCCGCTTCACCATCTCGCCGCCGCGCACCGCGATCTCGTTCGAGCTGTGCGCCAGTTCGTTCGCCTGCTTCGCGTTCTCCGCGTTCTGCTTCACCGTGGCGTTCAGCTCTTCCATCGAACTCGACGTCTCTTCCAGACTCGACGCCTGTTCTTCCGTGCGGCTCGACAGGTCCTGGTTACCCGCCGCAATCTCCTTCGACGCCACGTTGATCGCGTCCGACGCTTCCTTGATCCGCCCCACCACTTCCCGCAATCTCTCCACCGTCGTGTTCGTGTCGTCTTTCAACTGACCGAAGGTGCCCTCGTAGTCGCCTTCGATCGACTGGGTCAGGTCGCCCCTGGCCAGCGCATTGAGAACCTCGGCGACCGCGGAAAGGCCGCTCGATGCGGTTTCCAGCAACTGGTTCATGCCGATGGCCAGGCCTTCGAAGAAACCTTCCTTGCCTTCCGTCGTCAACCGCTTGCTGAAGTCGCCCTGGGCGGCGGCGAAGACGATGCTTTGCACCTCCTTCTCGACAGCCACCTCGGCCGTGCGGTCCTGCCATTCGGCGACCGCGCCGAGACGCTCGCCCTGCGCGTTGATCACCGGATTGGCCGTCACCGTCATGTGCCGGTCGCCGATGACCAGCTTGGCGGTGTAGGGCTGGGTGAAGGTCGCCAGCAGGTTGGCCTGGTGCGCCGGATTCTTGTGGAAGGTGTCGATGTTGACGCCGACCAGGTTGTCGGCGCTGAAATTCGGCAGTTGCTGGCGGATTCCCGCTTCCGCCCCCTTGAGAACGCGCACCACCGAGTGGTTGGTGTAGATGATGTTGCGCTTGTCGTCGGCGATCATGACGCCGGTCGAGACGTTGTCGAGCGCGATCTTGATGCGCGTCATCTCGTCCGCGACGCGCTTGGTGTCGGCCACCTCGAAGCCCAGGCGGTTCTGCATCGTCTCCAGCCCCTGCAGCACCTTGCCGATCTCGTCGTTGCGCGCGACGGCGAGCGGCGAATCGTACTTGCCGCCGGACAGCGCACGGAAGACGGGCAGCACATGGTTTTCCAGCGGATTGCGGATCATGCGGCCGACCAGCCACGAGATCAGCCCGACCAGGACCAGGATGACCATCAGGGAGGCCAGCCACAGGTAGCGCTGCATGGACCGCGACAGCAACTCGAATTCGTCGGTGTAGGTGCCGCCGCCGATGGTCCATTGCCAGTCGGCAAAGGTATCGAAGACAACGACCTTCTCGCGCGCCGAGGTATCGCCCAGCTCCTTGTTCATCCAGGGGTAACGGATATTCCCCTGCCGTTTTTCGAGCATTTCGCGGATGAACTCGTGGCCGTCGGCATCCTTGGCGCCGAGCAGGTTGGCCCCCTCCTTCGCCGGGTGGACGATGAGCGAACCGTAGTCCTTGCCGGGCATGGCGTCGAGCACGTAGAAATAGCCGGTCTCGCCGACCTTGACGTTCTTGATCTGCTGGCGCAGCGCGGTAATTTCGGCGGAAACGTCGATGCCGATGAAGGTGGCGCCGATGACCTTGCCGTCCGCCCCCTTGATGGGCGAATAGGACGTGTAGTAGTCCTTGCCGAAAAGATTGGCCCGGCCGGTAAACCGCTCGCCGGCCAATATCTTGGCGCGACCGGGATGATCCTTGGCCAGCAGGGTGCCGACGGCGCGTTCGCCCTTCTCGTTCTTGACCGAGGTGGCGACGCGAACCAGGTCGTCGCCCTTGCGCACGAACAGGGTGGACACCGCATTGGTCAGGCCGGTGAAGCGATCCACCTCGTCGTAACGCTGATTGACGGTTGTCTTGCCATGCTTGAGAACCGGCGTCTCGCCGTCGGCCTCGACACTCAAACCATCCGGATACATGCCGGCGAAGATGTCGTTGAGGCGCATGGCCTCGCGCCGCATGGCGGTGGCCCGCACCTCGACCATGCCCTTGATCAGCCTCAGGTTCTGGCCGAGTTCTCCAAGTCCTTGCGTTTCGAGTGCCGCGGCCATGTGCCGGCCGAGAATGACGGACGTGGCTCCCATCACGACCATGATCGCCAGGGTGCAGGCAATCATCATCTTCAGGGACAGCGAGGCATCGCGCAACTTGCGGCCCAGCGCCGCCAGAGCGCCCGTCGATTCGACCCAGCCGTCCTTGATGCGCAGTCCCGCCGCCCGCTTTTCGCGGAATGCGCGATAGGCTCCTTCGGCGGCATCGACCTTGTCGCGCGGCGCCTTGCGGCGCACCGACATGTAGCCGACGACCGCGGTGCCCTCCCAGACCGGGGCGGCATGCGCCTCGACCCAGTAGAAATCGCCGCTCTTGGTGCGATTCTTCACGTAGCCGACCCACGGCCGGCCGGCTTTGAGCGTATCCCAAAGGTCCTGGAACGCCTCCGGCGGCATGTCGGGATGACGCACGAGATTGTGCGGCTCGCCGATCAGTTCGGCCGAGGTAAAGCCGCTGATGTCGAGAAAGTCCTTGTTGACGTAGGTGATGCGCCCCTTGAGGTCGGTCTTGGAGACGATCAGGGTTTCGTCCGAAAGGAGGACTTCGTTCTGGGTGACGGGCAGATTGGTTCTCATGATTTCTTTCGCTTCGAGGCGACGGGCAGGACCGGAGTTACGCGGCAACCTCATCGACGAGGGCCATTTCAGCGGAAAGCATCAAACGCTCGATATCCACGACGATCAGCATGCGCTCGCCGAGGGTGCCGAGGCCGTTGATGTAGCGGGTATCGACGGTGGCGGCAAACTCGGGAGCCGGCCGCACCTGATCCGAACGCAGGCTGGTGACGTCGGAAACGCCATCGACGACGATGCCGACGACGCGCGTGCCAATATTCAGGATGATGACCACGGTGAAGGGCGTGTAGTCGGCCTGGCCGACGCCGAACTTGATGCGCAGATCGACGATCGGCACGATGGTGCCGCGCAGGTTGATGACACCCTTGATGAAGGACGGCGTATTGGCGATCGTGGTCGGCTGCTCGTAACCGCGGATCTCCTGGACCTTTAGGATGTCGATCGCATACTCTTCCGGACCGAGGGTGAAGGTCAGGTATTCCTGGGCGAAACCACCCTCCCCGGCATCCCCCCCCTGCGGCTTGACACTGTCCTGGACCATGATCATACCTCCCGCAGGGCCGCCCCAAGGGAGGCGGCGCCCCCCGTGTGGGCAGCGAACGTAGTGAGCGTGGGGGCCATACTTGTCTCCTGGAAAAATTATGCGGTGACTAGGCGGCAGCGGGCAGCGCGCTGCGCGCCATGCCCACCAGAACGGCGACGTCGAGAATCAGGGCGACGTGGCCGTCGCCCATGATGGTGGCGCCGGAAATGCCGGCCACCTTGCGGTAGTTGGTTTCGAGGCTCTTGATGACCACCTGCTGCTGGCCGACCATGGCATCGACGAACAGGGCCGCCTTGGTACCGTCCGATTCGAGGATGACCATGATGCCTTCGTCGAGCGAGGTGATGGCGCCGGGTATGCGGAACACCTCGTGCAGGGCGATCACCGGCAGGTACTCGCCGCGCACCTGGATCAGGCGCTCGACACCCGAGACGCTCTTGATCATGCCGCGGTCGGCCTGCACCGATTCGATGACATAGCTGAGCGGCGCGATGTAGAGCTCGCGACCGACGGCCACCGACATGCCATCGAGGATCGCCAGCGTCAGCGGCAGCTTGACCGTCATGCGCGTGCCGATGCCCGTCATGGACTGGATTTCGACGCGGCCACCCATCGCGCTGATGTTCTTCTTCACCACGTCCATGCCGACGCCGCGGCCGGAAACCTCGGTGATCTGGTCGGCCGTGGAAAAACCGGCCTCAAAAATCAGCAACCAGACTTCCTGGTCGGTCATCTGGTCGTGCACGGGCAAGCCGCGCTCCTTGGCCTTGCTGAGAATCTTCTGGCGATTGAGCCCGGCGCCGTCGTCGCCGACCTCGATGACGATATTGCCGCTCTGCTGGTAGGCCTTGAGCGTAATGGTGCCGGTCGCCTGCTTGCCCTTGGCGGTACGGTCGTCGGGCATTTCGACGCCGTGATCGAGGCTGTTGCGGACAAGGTGGGTGAGCGGATCGGTGATGCGTTCGATCAGGCTCTTGTCGAGTTCGGTGTCCTCGCCGAACAGCTTCAGTTCGACCTTTTTCCCGAGCTTCTGCGACAACTCGCGCACGACGCGCGGGAAGCGGCTGAACACCACCGACATCGGCATCATGCGTATCGACATCACGGACTCCTGGAGGTCGCGCGTGTTGCGTTCCAGTTGCGCCAGGCCGTTGATGAGGCGTTCGAAGCGTACCGGATCGACGCCCGAGGCGGATTCGGCCAGCATCGCCTGGGTGATCACCAGTTCGCCGACGAGGTTGATGAGCTGGTCGACCTTTTCCACACCGACGCGTATCGAGGCGTCGGCACCGGGCTTGACGGCGACAACGGGACGCTTGGCGTCCGGCTTCTCGGCCGCCGCCGCTTTGGGTGCGGGCGCAGCCTGTGCCTCGGGAACCGGTGCGGGGATATCGACGAAGAAACCGTAGCTTTCGTTCTCGCCGCCGGTCCTGGACGCGGCGGCGGCGGGAGCGGCAGCCTGCGGGACAGGATCGACGAAAAAGCCATAGGCGCCGTCAGCCGCATCGGCCACGGCAGGCGCTGCGGCAGGCTGATCGGCGGGCAGGGGCTCGAAAAATCCGTAGGCTTCCTCGGTGGCGGCCTCTGCCGCCAGGGCACCTTCGGGCAATGGCTCGAAGAACCCGAAGGCTTCTTCGGACTGGGCTGGCGCCGTTGCCTCGCTGTTGAAGAAACCATAGGCGCCATCGGCGGCATCCGCCAGCGCCGCTTCGGTCGCGCCGCCCATCGGCAGCACCCGTATGCTGTCGCTGCGGGCAACGAAATCGAGCACGCCACGCACGGCGTCGGCGTCGGTCGCTCCGCTCAACTCCACGCGCCACGACTGCCCGGGCGCCACCGGCCGGTCGACGACGCGGGCCGCGCCGAAACCGGCCAGCTCCGCCATCAGGTTGTCGAGGGAAGCCTGTACCGACGCCTCGTCGCCATCGAGCACGAAGTAAAGATCGAAGCCGTCTGCCGGCGCTGCCGCTGCAACGGCAGGGAGGTCGGCCGCCGGAGCAGCCGGTGCCGCTGCGGCATCGGTCGTCAGCTTGCGCAATCGATCGCAGATCGCCTCGACATCGTCGGGGTTCGCTTCGCCCTCGCCCTTGTGCGCCGCCAGCAATATCTTCAATACATCGCCGGCATCGAGGAAGGCGTCGATCATTTCCTCGCGCAGGGGCAACTCGCCCTTGCGGATGCGATCGAGCAGATTCTCAAGGATGTGGGTGACCTGGGCCAGGTCGGTGAAGCCAAAGGTACCCGCCGAACCCTTGATCGAATGGGCGGCGCGAAAAACGGCATTGAGCTCTTCGGCGTCCGGATTTTCGAGATCCAGTCCGAGCAGCAGGGACTCCATGTTTGCCAAATGCTCTCCGGCCTCCTCGAAGAAGACCTGGAAGAACTGGCTCATGTCTATGGCCATGACGCCTCCCTCAGCAGGTTTCGGGAAACGTTCAGCCGATGACTTTCTTGACGACCTCGATCAGTTTCTGCGGATCGAAAGGCTTGACCAGCCAGCCGGTGGCGCCGACGGCGCGACCCTGCTGCTTCATCGCATCCGACGACTCGGTCGTCAGCATGAGGATAGGCACCGACTTGTACTGCGGCATGGCACGCAGGTTCTTGATCAGCGTCAGGCCATCCATGCGCGGCATGTTCTGGTCGGTAAGGATCAGGTTGACGCTTTTCGCCTTGGCCTTGTCGAGCCCGTCCATGCCGTCGACAGCCTCGATGACTTCATAGCCGGAGCTCTTGAGGGTGAAGGCCACCATCTGGCGGATGGAAGCGGAATCGTCAATCGCGAGGATGGTTTTTGCCATGTTGCGGCTCCTAGAAGAGTTCGATATCGCCTTGGGTCATCGCCCGCTGGCCGACTGGGTTTTTGGTCGTATCCGTCGCCAGCGAGCGGAGGCTCGATGCGATCTTGGTGGTTTCCTGCTTCAGCGAATCGATGGCGGCACGCGCATCGGAAGAGGCGGCGTCCGCTTGCAGCGCTTCGCCGAGTTCGCCGAGGTGGCGCACCACCTCGTCCAGCGCCGTCACGCGCCGATGCACATGCCCGATCAGTTGCGACACCATATCCTGAAACTGCAGCGCGGTGATGGCCACGTTCACCCGGCCTTCCATCTCCTGTGCCGCCGTGCCCAGTTGGCCGATCGCTTCGACGCGCGAACGGTTCTGGGATTCCATCGTATGGATGATGCCCTCGACACGCTGTTTCGATTCCAGGGCGAAGGTCATGTCCTGGCTAGCCATGCGTTGAATGGCCTCCTCGGTCTGGCCGACGGAGGTCTGCATGCCCTGCATGAGGCTGTTGATCTGCTGGCTGAATTGCGTCGTCCGGGCCGAGAGATCGCGGACTTCGTCGGCCACCACGGCGAAGCCGCGACCGGCCTCGCCGGCCCGCGCCGCCTCGATGGCGGCATTGAGGGCGAGCAGATTGGTCTGCTTGGCGATGGAGCCGATTTCGGAGAGGATGCTCTGGACGCTGCGCGCGCGGTCGGCGATGCCGTCCGTCAACTCGACGAGCTCCATGCCGACCTTGCTGTTGTTGATGACGCTGTCGACGACGCGCTGCATCACGCCGGAGGTGTCTTTGACGAACTCGTCGAAGCGCACGCCCGAGCCGTCGTCGCCGGTGCCGGCAGTCACCGAGACGGCCAGCTGGCGCTGCTGGTCGGCCTGCTCGTGCATGCCCTGGAAGCTCTGGGTAAGCTGCTCTATCGCTTCCGACAGCAGGTTCTGAACGCGGCCTATCTCGTCCTGGATGGCATCGTACTGGGTGGTGAATTCCCTGGCGCACTCGGCCAGAAGACGGTGGAACTCGGCCATCAGCGACTGTTCCTCGTCGCAGCTCCGCTCGGGGCGGGCCGTGCTGCAGGCGGCAGAAGGAAACAGCGTGGCGACAAGCTGCCAACCCAGTCCCAGCAAGCCGAACGCGCCCGCAGCCAGCCAGCCGGCCTGCCCGAGCGGCGAAAACGCGACGAAGCCCCCGCCCACCACCAGGGTCCACGTAGTTCCGATCCAGAATGACTTGCCGAAAAAACTCATGTTGTCCCTACTTTTCCCTCTTTTCCTGGCGCGACGTCGTGGCGCCGGGGACGTAGCCGCGCATTCTACCTTAGTACCATCGCAGCGTTAGCCGACGCTAACGCGGAACCACTCCGGATCTAGCCGCTTCGGCGGGTGCCGGAACCACTCCGTTCTGCACCTGTTGCGCTGCGCCCTCGGCGTTGGCCACATCGGTGGCGACGCCGCCGTCGCGCAGGATGGCTTCCTCGGTGCGCTTGTTCATGACGACGATGCTGATGCGGCGATTGATCGGGTTGTAGGGATCTTCCTTGTCATACAGCACCGTCGAGGCCAGACCGACGACGCGCATGATCTTGCCGTCCTCCATGCCGCCGAGCAGCAGTTCGCGGCGCGAGGCATTGGCGCGATTGGTGGACAACTCCCAGTTGCCGAACCCCTTGTTGCCGCCTGCGTAGGGCGTGGCGTCGGTATGGCCGGACAACGAAATCTTGTTTTCCACCTCGTTGAGCGTACGGCCGACTTCGTGGAGGATCACGCGGGTATAGGGCTTGAGCTCCGAACTGGCGAGATCGAACATCGGCCGGCTTTTCTCGTCCACGATCTGGATGCGCAAGCCTTCGCTGGTGATGTCGAGCAGCATCTGGTTCTTGAACTGGCGCAGGGTGGCGTTGTCCTCGATCATCTTCTCGATCTGCTGCTTGAGTCCTTCGAGCCGCACCTTCTCCTTGCGCTCGAATTCCTCCTTGATCCGCTGCAGATTCATGGTCTTGCGGTCGGACTGATTGTCGCCCTTCTTGACCTGGCCGTAGGAACGCGTCAAATCCTCGCCGCCGGCACCGATGATCGAGGTCGCGTCGCCGGCCCCCGACCCGCCGGACAGGGAGACCTTGAGCGGCGTCGCGAAATAGTCGGCAATGCCCTTGAGGTCGCCCTTGGTAGTCGAGCCGAGCAGCCACATCAGGAGGAAGAACGCCATCATCGCCGTGACGAAGTCAGCGTAGGCGATTTTCCAGGCACCGCCGTGTGCGCCGCCGCCGCCCTTCTTGATCTTCTTGACGACTATCGGCTGCTGGGTGTCGTCGCTCATGTCGCCTCAGCCGGGCCGCCCCAAGGAGGCGACAAGTCAACGGACTGGAGCGAGCAAAGCTCGCGAACCACAGTCCCCCCCTTCCGCGGGAAGGGGGCTGGGGGAATGGTAGTCATTTACCCTTGCGTGCCTTCAGATCGTCCTCAAGCTCCATGAACGTCGGGCGATCGGCCGAGAACAGCACCTTGCGGCCGAATTCGACGGCGACTTGCGGCGCATAACCGTTCATGCTCGCCAGCATCACCACCTTCATGGTCTGGAACATCTTCGCATTCTCGTTGAGCTTGTGTTCGAGGGCGGTGGCAACCGGCCCGACGAAGCCGTAGGAAAGCAGGATGCCGAGGAAAGTACCAACCAGCGCCGCCGCGATGAGCTTGCCGAGTTCGGCCGGCGGTATGCCGACGGACTCCATGGTGTGCACCACGCCCATCACGCAGGACACGATGCCGAAAGCCGGCAAGGCATCCGCCACTTTGGAAATGGCGTGAACCGGGACCTCGCCTTCGTGATGGTGGGTTTCGATCTCGTTGTCCATCAGGTTTTCGATCTCGAAGGCATTCAGGTTGCCGCCCACCATCATGCGCAGGTAGTCGCAGAGGAACTCCATCGCGTGGTGGTCGCCGGCGATGACCGGGTACTTCGAGAAAATCGGGCTCGACTCGGGGTTCTCTACGTCGCCCTCGATCGACATCAGACCTTCCTTGCGCACCTTCGAAAGAATCTCGTAGAGCATCGCCAGGAGGTCCATGTAGAGCGCCTTGTTGAGGTGCGACCCCTTCAGGACTGTCGGCACAGATGCAAGGACAGCCTTGATCACATTGGGCGGATTGCCTACAAGAAAGGCACCCAAGGCCGAGCCACCAATCGTCAGCAACTCAAGTGGCTGAATCAGGGCAGCAATATGTCCACCCGAAAGGACGAACCCCCCAATCACGGCACCGAGAACGACGACATAACCAATGATGACGAACATGCACCGCCTCCCTGCGGACTCATGGTGCCATCGGGACAGAGGATGGCGCCAGCCTTAAGGTCGCAATGATAGCGGAAAAAGGGCGTCAGCCTTTTCAGAGAAGGCTAATGCCTGCGTAGCAGGCGTCCGGCGGAACCCGAACGGGCCAGCCTTGCGGCGAATACCGCTGCTTGCGGCGCCGGACGACGCTACCGGAAAATACCCCGCCGACACCGCGTCGGCGAGGAAAATAACGGCAAAGGGTGCACTTACCGGAACAACCGCCGCCCGCGTCGGCGAGCGGCGCACAACCGGAACGACTCAGACGACGGCCGCCAGGGCCGCGGCACGGCGGGTCTTGCCGGCCCGCGCCGGCATGTGGCAAAGACCGCAGACATAGCCCTTGGTGGGTTCATGGGCATGAGTGACGAAATTGCCGCCGCATTCCTTGCAGGTCGCCATTTGCAGCATGCGCGCCTCGAAGAAGCGCACCATGGTCCAGGCGCGCGTCAGCGACAGCACGGCTTCCATGCCGCTGCGGCCCGACTGGTCGAGGTACATGCGGTAGGCCTTGATGATCAGTTCGAGACCTTGCAGCTTGGTATGCTTCTCGAAGAAATGGTAGTACGCCATGAACAGCGAAGCATGGACGTTCGGCTGCCAGGTCATGAACCAGTCGGTCGAGAACGGCAGCATGCCTTTCGGCGGCGACTCGCCCCGAACTTCCTTGTAGAGCTTGAGCAGCCGTTCGCGCGAGAGCTTCGTCTCGGCTTCCAGCAATTGCAGGCGGGCGCCGAGCTTGATCAACTCGATCGCCAAGCCAATGTCTCTCGCTTCCGAGATAACGGATTTATTGCGCATGGAACCTCCGCGGCAGGTAAGGGCGACTGGACTGTCTTTAAGCGACGGCTTCAACCGGCCTGCCGGCGGCGAGAATCGCCGCATGCACGTGACCGACGCCGCGATCACGCTCATGATTGGACAGGAGATTAAGCAACAGGGTGTCGTCGAAGCGGAAGTTGCACAACAGCATGTCGGAACTGGCCATTTTCAGGACCTGCCCCGGAGTCAGACGATCGAGGATATCGGCAATCTCCTCGCTGACGCCAAGACGAAAGATGGCCGCTTCCCGATCGGAACGAACCATGCTCTGCGCCAGCATCAGGTAGGCAAGATTGACTTCCTTTATATCATTGTAGGTGTCAGTCGATTTCATCATGCGCTCCTTGCATTCTCGTCACCGACCACACGGGGAAAACCCCTCGCATCAGCCAGATTGACGGCATTGGCATTATCAGGCCATATTAGGCAAGGAAAAAATCAACGGAAAAACGTTTCTATTGTAAGAATCAGATAGGAAGTGTTTGTAAGAAAAAACCTTACAAACAGGCAATATGAAATTGTTTTTACTAGCTATTCTTCGTCTTTTCTTCTGAAAGACGTGCTTGCATCACCGCAATATCGACCGGGCGGCTGAAGTGATAGCCCTGAAAACGGTCGCAGCGCTCGGCACGGAGGAAGGCGTGCTGCGCCTCGGTTTCGACCCCCTCGGCAACCGTCGTCAGGCGCAGGGAGCGGGCGAGAGCGATGATGGCGCGGACGATGGCGGCATCTTCCTCGTCGTCCGGCAAGTCGCGGACGAAGGACTTGTCGATCTTGAGGATGTCGATGGGGAAGCGCTTCAGATACGAAAGCGAGGAATAGCCGGTACCGAAGTCGTCGACCGAAATGCGCACGCCCATCCCCTTGAAGGCACGCAACATGCCGATGGCCGACTCGGCGTCCTGCATCAGGACGGACTCGGTAATTTCGAGCTGCAGGGCATGCGGCGCGAACCCGGTGTCGGCCAGCGTCCGGCTGACTATTTCCAGGAGCCGCGGCTGGCCGAACTGCACGGCGGAAACGTTGACGGCGACATAGACGTCGAATCCCTGATCCTGCCAGATCCGGCCCTGTTCGCAAGCGCTGCGCAGGACCCATTCGCCGATATCGATGATGAGTCCCGACTCGTCGGCGATGGGAATGAAGCGATCGGGCGGGATCAGTCCGCGCGTCGGATGCTGCCAGCGCACCAGCGCCTCCATGCCGATGGTGCGGCTGTTGTCGGCATTGATGCAGGGTTGGTATTGCAGGAACAGCTCGTTGCGCTCGACGGCGTGGCGCAAATCCGACTCCATCGCCACGCGATCGCCTGAGTTGGCGTTCATGTCGCGCCGATAGAACTGGAAGCCGTTGCCGCCGACCTTCTTGGCGTAGGCCATCGCCGTCTCGGCATTCATCAGGAGTTCGTAGACTTCGACGCCGTCTTCCGGCAGGCGCGCGATGCCGATGCTCGCCGTGATGTACAGCTCGAAGCCCTTTTTCTCGAACGGCTCGTCAAAGGTATGCACGATCCAGTGGGCGGTGCTGTTGAGGCTTTCGAGAATATTGCCGTCCGGCACGAAAATCCCGAACGCGTCGCCCGAGAGCCGCGCCAGCAGTGATTCCGGATGCAGCGCCGCGGTCAGGCGCTGTGCCACCTGGCGCAGGATGTCGTTGCCAGTTTCGTAGCCGAACGAGGTATTGATGCGCAGGAACCGGTCGAGATCGAGATAGAAGATGGCGCCGCTGGGCGCCTTGCCGCGCTTCTCGGCTTCGAGTATCCACTCCGTCACCCGCGCACAGAACAGATTGTGGTTGGGCAGGTTGGACAAGCCGTCGTAATAGGCCAGTTCCTGGATGCGGTTGTCGGCTTGGCGCACGGCGCTGCGCGCCGCGGCATTCTTGAGTTCGCGCTCGATGACCGGCATCAGGCGGGCGTAGTTGCCCTTTTCGATGTAGTCCTGCACGCCGTCGTGCATCGCCGAAACCGCCTGCTGGTCGCTGATCTGGCCGGAATAGATGATGAAGGGGATGTCCTTGCCGCTCTGCTTGACCAACTGGAGGGCGGCGAAGGAATCGAAGCCCGGCATGTTGTGGTCGCAGATGATGATGTCCCAATCGCTTTCGCTCAGGGCGGCGGTCAGGTCGTGGCTGGTATCCACGCGCTTCCAGTCGAGCCGCACGCCGCGCGCGTTGAGTTCGGAATACAGCAGGAAGGCTTCGTCTTCGGAATCCTCGACGATCAGCATGTGGATCGGACGTTCGCGAGCCATGTATTCTCTTACCGGGAATGTTGCTGGGCTGCCAGGCAGTTGCGGCCGCGCTGCTTGGCAAGGTAGACGCCGCGGTCGGCGCATTTGATCAGGGCGTCGGCATCGACCATCGCCTCGTCGCGCACGGCAACGCCGATGCTGACGCTGCCGTGCAGCTGCAGGGACCCGGCCGATATCTGCAGGACCTCGACCGCCTTGCGCATGCGTTCGGCGCAGATCATGGCCGAGTCCAGGTCGGTATCGGGACAGATCACCAGGAATTCGTCACCGCCGATGCGGCTGATGACATCCTGCGTCCGCAGGCCGCTCTTGAGGGCCGCTGCGGTTTGCCGCAGAACGATGTCGCCGACGTCGTGGCCGTGGCTGTCGTTGATGATCTTGAACTTGTCCACGTCGATCATCATGCAGGCCAGCGGCCGCTTGCTGCGCGTCGCCGCCGCCCACTCCTGCTGGACCCGCTCGATGACGTAGCGGCGATTGGGGAAACCCGTCAATGCGTCGGTCAGCGCCGCCTCCTGGAGGCGACGGTTGGTGACGGCAAGTTCCGCGGCGAAATGGCGGATCTCTTCGCGGTCGCGCTCGATTTCCTGCTGCAGCTTGATGACGCGCTGGCCGGCGCGCAGGCGGGCAGCCAGCAGGCGCGGCTTCAAGGGCTTGATCATGAAGTCGTCGACGCCCGCCTCGAAGGCCTCGACGAGCTTGTCGTCCTCTTCGAGCCCCGTCAGCAGGAGTATGTAGATGCTGCGGCCGATGCGCGTCTGGCGCAGGGAGCGCGTCAGGTCGATGCCGTCCATTTCGGGCATCATCCAGTCGACGATCATGATTTGCGGCTGGATGTCGAGGGCCATCTCGAAGGCCTGCTGGCCGTCGGCCGCCTCGAATACCTCGTGCCCCGCTCCCGACAGCATCGCCTTGAGAATGGTGCGCATGCCGGCTTCGTCGTCCACGACCAGCACGCGCATGCGGTGGGCCGCCTCGCCCGCTGCCGGCAGTTCGCCTGCCGCTATCGGCGGCAGCGGCACCGGCCGCGAAAGCTCCTCGAACGGCGGCACCTCGGCCGTCCGCACGTCGAGCAGGTTGCCCCACTCCCGCCACTCGCGCGCCACCTGGTCGCACAGGGCGATCAAGGTCTCGGCGTCGATCGACAGCCGGCTGCCCAAGTGCAGCAGTTGGGGCATCATGGCGCGTCGCCCGGCGTCCTCGGCCAGGCAGATATCGGCAATATGGTCGGCCAGTACCAACGACCAGAGCATCGCGTGTTGCCGCGACCCCTCGGTAAACTCGGCCGCTTCCGGCGCTTCGTGATGGAAGACGGGATCGGCGAACACCTTCGGCAGCCCCCAGTCCAGCATCATCGCCGCCGACAGTTCGTTATGGGTCATGACGAAAGTGCGCTGTTCGAGTTCGAGCAGACCCTTCGCCTCCGGCTCCTTGTGCTGGAGCAACAGACGGGAATATTCCTCGGGGAAGATCGTCGCCAGCGCCAACTCGCCGATGTGAGTGATGAGCCCGACGCTGAAGGCCTCGTCGGGAGGCGCGGCATGGGTGATCTTGACCAGGGCCTGCAGGGCGACGGCGAAAACCAGCGAGTGGGACCAGAAGTGCGGGTAATCGAAGTTGCGGCAGTTACCGCTGGTGAAGTTCGACAACAGCGAAAATCCCAGTGCCATGGACCGCACGGCCGGAATGCCCAGCACGATCAGGGCATCCTGGATCGAGGCGATCGGCCGGCGCCCGCCGGCATGCACGGTATTGGCCGCCTTGATCAGGCGGCCGACGAAAGCCGGGTCCGACTTGACGGCGTGGGCGAGATCGGCGAGCGAAGTATCGTCGCGCTGGGTCATGCGGATGATGGCGAGCGCGGCCCCCTTCGGCGAAGGCAAATCGCCGGAGGCTTTCAACTGATCGAATTTGGCGAGATCGATGACATTCATCGCGGCGCCGCTACCCTGTTCGCAAAAGGACACTAGCTTATCTTAACTTCGCTCGGCACGGGCATTCCACAGGGATTCCCGTCGATCATGCCGCCGCGCTAGAATCCAGCCGCATGGACCCCGCCATCAACTTCTGCAGCGCCTGCGGCGCTCCCGTCGCCCTGCGGGTCCCCCCCGGCGACTCGCTGCCGCGGCATATATGCGACCGCTGCAATGCCGTCCATTACAGCAATCCCAAGCTGGTCGTCGGCACCCTGCCGGAATGGGAAGACCGCATCCTGCTCTGCAAACGCGCCATCCTGCCGCAGTTGGGCAAATGGACGCTGCCCGCGGGTTTCATGGAAAACCACGAAACCGTGGCCGCCGCCGCATTGCGCGAAACGGTCGAAGAATCCGGAGCGCGCATCGACCTGCGCGAGATGTACACCCTGATTTCCGTGCCCCACATCAGCCAGGTGCATGTGATCTACCGCGCCCGCTTGCTCGACATTGAGTTCGCGCCGGGCGAGGAAACCCTCGAAGTCGCCCTGTTTCGCGAAAATGAAATCCCCTGGGACGAAATCGCCTTCCGCACCATCGCCATGACGCTCAGGCATTACTTCGCCGACCGCCGCGCCGGCCACTTCGGCTTCCACACCGGCGAGATCGATCCGCAGGCAGACGCTATTCCCCCGCCGGGTCGAATACCACCGGCAGGCTGACGGCGAAGGCCCGGCCGCGCAGCAACTCCGGCACCGACGCGCGTGGCGCCGCCTTCTGCATCATGTCGAATGCGGCGGCATCGAGCAGATCCTGGCCGCTCGATCGCGCCAGCGCGACATCCCCGGCCTGGCCATCGGCAGCAACTGCCACCCGAATTTCTACCGTGCCGCCGATGCCGGCTTCCAGCGCCTGTGGCGGATAGCGCTTGAAGCGGCGCGCCTGGACCGCGAGCGCCAAGCGATACTGACGCACGGCGTCGGCATCGAGTCCGTCCCCCAAGGGGACTTTCCCCTCAAGGGGGATCGAGACCTTCGGGGCGCCGCCCGGCGACTGAAGGGTGGCCGGGTGGGCCGGCGTTCCCGCCGTGCCGGAGGCGCTGTCGGCGGAAGTTCCGGAACGTCGCGGCGTTTCTGCTGTCGTATTCGCAATGCTGTCTTGAATGGCTGCGGTTGCCGCTATTTCGCGCGGATCAGCTGTCGGTTTGCCGTCTGTCGCGGCCGGCATTGCCGGCCGCAGCGATGGCGCCGGAGTTGGTACGGATGCTGTCGATGTCCGCAATACGGCGACGAGGGTCGGGGCGGCGTCTCCGCCGCGCGAAGACGGAACTGCCGGCCACAGCAGCAGAAAATGCAGCAGGAAGGAAATCGCCAAAGCTGTGAGGAGATTTCCCCGCTTTGATGCGCTATGAAAAGTCACTTCGATCTGCTAACGTTCGCGAACGTTCAGAAACCACGGATTCTAGACGAGATGGGCGCCTACCCCCTGATCCTTACGCTGGACCAGTACGGCCTCCCCCACCGCTGGGTGAGCTGGCAGCATGCCTGTTTCTATTACGCCAAGGATCTCGTCGCCTGGTCGATCGGCGAAAACAGCTTCGTCGTCCACGGCGGCATCAACCGCATCACCGGCGAGCGTTCCGAAATCGAGACCAACAGCATCATCGCCATCAAGGGCAAAGCCCTGACCTCGAATACCCAGCGCCAGGTGCCGCCGCTGTCCAACCGCGAACTCTTCCATCGCGACCGCAATCTCTGCGGCTACTGCGGCGACGAACTGCCGGGCGCACGGTTGACCCGCGACCACATCGTGCCGGTCTCGCAGGGCGGCCGCGACATCTGGATGAACGTGGTGACGGCCTGCCGCAGTTGCAACCAGACCAAGAGCGGGCGCACGCCCGAACAGGCCGGCATGGAGCTGCTCTACGCTCCTTATGTGCCGAACAAGGCCGAATACCTGATACTCTGCAACCGCAGCATCCTCGCCGACCAGATGGATTTCCTGGCGCGGCACGTACCCTCGCAAAGCCGCGTCAAGCTTGCGGCGTAAGTCCCGGGGCGCAAAGCGCCCCCGCTTCCATGAATAAACCCAAACCGCTCACGTCCTACCGTCCCTATTGGGCCAAGCGCTTCGGCGTCGCGCCCTTCCTGCCAATGTCGCGCGCCGAAATGGAAGCCCTCGGCTGGGACTCCTGCGATGTCGTCCTCGTCACCGGCGACGCCGCCATCGACCACCCCAGCTTCGCCATGGCCCTGATCGGCCGGTTGCTCGAAGCGCACGCTTT
>CAZWFC010000046.1:0-19339 GCA_964632965.1 uncultured Rhodocyclaceae bacterium | reverse complement strand
AAGCATGTCGGGGTGGATAGGGTGCGCCATGATATTGCCTCCATGAAGTTCGTGGAGACCATTCTGAACGGCGACAGGCTCACAGCGTGAGCCTGTAAAAATACACGTGGAGAACCCTCAATCCGCAGGCAACGTCAGGGTGATCCGGGTTGCGTTTTTTTCGTCGCTCGTTTCCATGGCGATGGTGCCGTTCTGCGCTTCCACGAGCAGTCGCGCCGAATAGGTACCCAGTCCCGTGCCGCCCTGCTTGCCGGCCGTGGCGAACTTGTCGAAGAAGGTCTCGCGGATCGCCGCGGGCACCACCCCCTGGTTGTCGATGGTGATGCGCATCGGCGCGCCGGCGTTGATCATGATGGTCACATTGGAATTATCCGGCGCCGCTTCGCAAGCGTTCTTGATCAGGTTCTGGAACAGCGAATAGCAGAGCATGGGGTCGCCGACCGCCAGCAGCACCTCGTCCTCGACGCCGCGGGGCGTCGCCACGGCGAGCGTCAGGTTCTTGACCGCGAAAGTACGGCGCGAAAGCTCGGCGATGCGGCGGACGATCTGCGCCACCTTGATCACTTGCGGCTTGAGAACGTACCGCCCGGTCTCGATCTTGAAAAGCTCGTTCGAGAGATTGATCATGTCGAGCACCTGCAGCGCGGTCTCCTCGATCATGCGGATGTTCTCCTTCTGGTCCGCAGTCAGGTTGTCGGCGTCGGCCAGGCCCTGCACCAGTCCGATCACCCCGGCGAGAGGCCCTTTCATGTCATGTCGGGTAATGCGCTCGACATCCTCCTTGAGGCGCTCGGTCTGCATCATCTCGTCGTAGTCGGCCTGCAGCTGGCTGTGCAGTTCGATGTAGCGCATGAAGTTCCTGACGCGTATCTTGAGCGAGTCCGGATCGATCGGTTTGGTGACGAAGTCAACTGCGCCGAGCTCCATACCCTTGAGGCGCGCATCTTCTCCGGTCATGGCCGTAACGAAGATGATCGGAATATGCTCGGACGAGGGATGCCCGCGCAAGCGCTGCGCCACTTCGAAGCCGTCCATGCCCGGCATCATGATGTCCAGCAGCACCAGGTCGGGCGGCGTGTCCGAATGACAGATCGCCAGCGCCTTCTCCCCGTTGTGTGCGATCTTGACGCGATATTCCTCCTTGAAAAGGGACGAGAGCAGATGCAGATTGTCCGGGGTGTCGTCGACGACCAGTATGGTCGGCCGATCCCGCGCGGTCTCTTCACTTGCCGGAGGCCGCGCGGGTACCGGTGCGGGCGACACTGCCGCGCCTGCGGCCGCCGCCATCGCGACCGGGGCCGCAAGCGGCACGCCGTTGATGGAAACCTTGGCGCCGGTCCCGGCCAGGGCGGTGGCCGGGTCGATCGGCCGGTTGTGCCGTGGCTTCCAGGCAATGGTCTTTTCGACGCGCTCCGAAAGCCGGGCCGAGGTATAGGGTTTGACCAGAAGTTCGGAAACGCCGGACTGGATCGCCAGCATGACCCGGTCGCGCTCGGCTTCGGCGGTGATCATGAGAAACGGCAGCGTGAAAAGCTTCGGATCGGCACGGATCGACAGCAGCAACTCCAACCCGGACATCACCGGCATGTTCCAGTCGGACAGCACCATGGTGATGGGCTGACGCGCTAGGATCTTCAGGGCTTCCGCACCGTTGGCCGCTTCGACCATCCGGACCGCGCCGAGTTGCTTCAGCTGGTTCATCGTGACCTTGCGCATCGAATCGAAATCATCGACGATCAGGAAGGTGCCTTCTTTCATCTGTGCCGCGAACGCCAGGCCGCCACCGACAGCCGCTTTTACGAAGGGGAAATTCATCGCTCAGCTCCCTGCCCCGGCAAGCCGGTCGAGTTGTTCCTTCTTCTTGTCCATGTCCGCGTCGGAATCGGCATAGCGTTTGGCGATGGCGCGGAAATCGTCCTGCAGTTCGAGGAAAGCATCGACCATGTCCGGATCGAAATGCGTACCCTTGCTCTCGACGATGATGGACACGGCCTTTTCGTGCGTCATGCCGTCTTTGTAGACGCGGCGACTGATCAGCGCATCGTAGACGTCGGCCACCGCCATGAGCCGGGCGGCAAGAGGAATGACGTCGCCGGCCAGGCCTTGCGGATAACCGGAACCATCCCATTTTTCCTGGTGATAGAGGGCAATGTCCTTGGCCATGCCGAGAAACTCGACGTTCATGCCGAGCTGCTGCTCGGCATGTTCGATGGCATCCCGGCCAAGCGTGGTATGGGTCTTCATGATCTCGAATTCGTGCGGCTCGAAACGGCCCGGCTTCAGCAGGATCCGGTCGGGAATGCCGACCTTGCCGATGTCGTGCAGCGGCGCCGACTTGAACAGCATGGTGATGTAGTAGTCCGTCAGTACGGCGCCGAAACGGGGATTGTCCTTCAGTTTCTCGGCCAGCACCTTGACGTAGAACTGGGTGCGGCGGATATGGTTGCCGGTATCCGAATCGCGCGTTTCCGCCAGCGAGGCCATCGCCAGGATGGTGACGTCCTGGATCGCCATGACTTCGCGCGTACGCTTGCCGACCTCGATTTCCAGATACTCGCTCTTGTCGCGCAGAAAGTCGGCGTGCGCCTTGAGCGCCAGATGATTCTTGACGCGCGCCATGACGATCGGAGGACTCACCGGCTTCGTCAGATAATCGTCGGCGCCCAGTTCCAGGCCCCGCCTCTCGTCTTCGACCTCGACCTTTGCGGTCAGGAAGATCACCGGAATGTCGCGCGTCGCCGGATCGCTTTTGAGATGCTGGCAAACTTCGTAGCCATCCATGCCCGGCATCATGATATCGAGCAGGATCAGGTCCGGCGGGCTGTCCGACTGAGCGATCTTCAGGGCCTTCTCGCCATTGTTGGCCACCTTGACCTTGTAGTCGTCCTTGAGCAGGCCGCTCATCAGCGAGAGGTTGTCGGGCGTGTCGTCCACCACCAGCACAGTGGCTTTTTCGACGAAGTCGAGTTCGAATTCCATGAATTTCCCCTTTCCGGCTTAGCTGTTCGATGCGTTTTTCAAGCAGCTTATCCGCAAACCGGTCAGCCGCCACGTATTGGTCCCCAAGGTCGGCGTTAAGTCCATGGATGAGCCTTGGGGAGAATATTCAGACCCGGCGACGAAACAGCCGGTGATAGTGATCGACGGGGGCGAACAGCGAATTGCCGACGAGGCCGAGGGATTCGGATTGGCCGATGAAGAGCAGCCCCTGCGGCGCCAGCGCACAGTGAAAGCTGGAGACCAGACGGTCCTGCAGGTGGCTCTTCATGTAGATCAACAGATTCCGGCAACTGATCAGATCGAGCTTGCCATCCTGCGACTCGGGGGCACCGGCCAGCACATCGCGCTGCTCGAATTCGACCATTCCGCGCAAGGCCTGGTCGATTTCGAAGTGCTGTCCCCTGGGCATGAAGTAGCGGTTGCGCAAGGCCGCGTCCATTTCCTTGAAGGCGGTCTGCCGATAAATGCCGCTCCGCGCCATGTCGAGCGCTTCCGGATTGAGATCCGTCCCGACGATGCGCACCGGATGGCGGGAACGATAGTCGCCGAGCAGTTCGTCGAGGATGATGGCCAAGGTGTAGGGTTCCTCGCCCGAGGCGCAGCCCGGCACCCAGACGCGGATCGGCTCGCCGTCGGGCTTTTCGGCGACGACGGATGCCAGGGCACGCCCCAGTTCGCGGAACGAATCCCGATCCCGGAAGAACGAGGAGACCGACACCAGAAAAAGGTACTGCAGCGTCTTTAATTCCTCGGGTTGTCGCCTCACCAAGGCGAGGTAGTCGTCGCTGCTGGCGATGCCCAGCGTGCTTTTGCGTTTCTCCAGCCGGCGCAGCAGGGTGTCTTCCTTGTAGGAGGAGAAATCGATGCCGCATGCCTGTTGCACCAGAGGCAACAAGACGGCCAGCTCCCGGTTGGGCGACATGTTCCCGGCCGCCGCGGAGGCGGCAGCCTGCAAGCTGGGTGTCGGGGCGTTCGTCGTCCGTGGCGGTGGAACGACCGTGCCGGGGAATTTCTCCGCCAGGAGGGGACCGATACCATCCACCTGCAGAACGGCGTCCACCAGACGGGCGTCGATTGCCGCAGTCGGCATGCCGTTGAACTTGGCTTCGCCCGGATCCTGGGCGATGGTCAGGCCGCCCTGCGCCTTCACGGCGCGGCATCCGGCAACGCCATCGTAGCCGGTTCCGGAAAGCACGATGCCGACGGCGTTGGCATGCATGGACTCGGCAATCGAAGTGAACAACACATTCACCGACGGCGTGGAAAGATTTCCGGGTATCGGATCATGCAGGGAAAGGATATTGCCGTTCACCATGCCGTCCTTGCCTGAAGGGATCACGTAGACCTTGTCGGCGTCGAGGGTTTCCCCTTGCCTCGCCAGCACCACGGGCAGCGCCGACTCGCGGCCGATCAGGCGCACCACCAGCTCGTCGTGGCCGTCCTTGGCCATGTGCTGTGCGACCACATAGGCCACTCTGCCCGTGGCACGCATCTGCGCAAACATCGGCAGCATCGCTTCGAGTCCGCCTGCCGAAGCGCCGACGCCGGCCACGTGTAGCGATGGAGCGGACGTCGGCATGGAACGACGCCCCGGCCAGTTCATCATCCGCCACGAGCCTGCGCCAGACGTTCCAGGGCGACATCGAAGTCGAAGTCGTTGATGGCGCTGGCCACGGGCTTGAGGGCTCCAGCCAGCGCCGTGCCGGCCGCCTTTTCCATCAGGTCGCCGAGCAAGTCGCCGGCCTCGGAGTCGCTCTCTTCGAGGAGCGACTGGAGCTTGTCGAGCACGACCTTCAGTTCGGCATCGGAAATCGCCGGGACGGTCGCTGAAGCGGCCGTAGCCTCGCCAGCGCCCACGTTCTGCAATGCGGCGATGATGGGCGCAAGCTCGGCGAGCGCCTTGGCCAGCAGCGCGTCGATCTCACCCGCGGCCTTGCCGTCCTTGCATGCTTGTTCGAGCTCGCCGGCCGCCGCCTGCACCCCCTTGGCGCCGATGTTGCCCGCGGTGCCTTTCAGCGTATGCGCCGCGCGTTCGGCCGCCGAGGCATCGGCATCGCGCCGCGCGGCGGCGAACAACTCGGCAAACTTGCCCTGGCTGTCGCGGAACTTGATGAGCATCCGCGTGTAGAGCTTCTCGTTGTTCATCGTCGTCGCCATGCCGGCCTTGACGTCGATGCCGGCCAGGACCGGCAAGCCGCCGAGGGTCTTCCCCTGGATCGCTGGCGCCGTCGCGGTGCCGCCGGCCGCGCCCTCGGCATTGCCCGGCTTGATCCATTTCGCCAACGTCGCGAACATCTCGCCGACGTTGAGCGGCTTGGCGATATGGTCGACCATGCCGGCCTCGATCACCTTTTCGCGGTCGCCCGCCATGGCGTTGGCCGTCATGGCGATGATCGGCAGTTCCTTGAAGGCCGGCATCTTGCGAATCTCGCGCGTCGCCGTGTAGCCGTCCATCACCGGCATCTGGCAGTCCATGAGCACGCCGTCGAAGCGGGTGTCCCCGGCGAGAATATCGAGCGCGATCTGGCCGTTGTTGGCAACGACGACCTCCATGCCGGCCTGGCCGAGCAGTTCCGTCGCCAGTTCCTGGTTCATTTCGTTGTCTTCGGCCAGCAGCACGCGCGCGCCCTTGAGCTTGGCCATGGCCTCGCCGTAGGTTTCAGCCTTTTCGTTGGCGCGGGTCTCGGCGACGACGCCCTTGCCGAGCACCTCGCCGATGGCTTCGAGCAAGGTCGAGGGCGTGACCGGCTTGGTCAGCACCGACTTGAGGATCACGCCGCGCTGTTCCGCCGAACCGAGCGCCTCCTCGCGCCCGTAGGCAGTGACCATGATAACGGACGGCGTCTTGGTCAAGTGTCCGTCCTGAAGGCGCTGAACCGTCTCGACGCCATCCATCACCGGCATCTTCCAGTCCATCAGCACCAGGTCGTAGGGCAGTTCCTTCTTCTCGGCGGCAGCGATCATCTCCAGCGCCTGCGAACCGTCCCAGGCCGCATCGACCTCCAGGCCGAAGGTCTTGGCCATGGTCGAGAGTATCTCGCGTGCCGAGGCATTGTCATCGACTACAAGGACCCGCAGGCCGAGCAACTCGTCGGCGCGGAACATGCGGCGCGGCATGGGCTCCTTCTGCAAGCCGAAGCGGGCATGAAAGTGAAAGGTCGAACCCTTGCCGGCTTCGCTTTCCACCCAGATGCGGCCGTTCATCATTTCCACCAGATTCTTCGAAATCGCCAGCCCCAGCCCGGTGCCGCCGTACTTGCGGGTGGTCGAGGCATCGGCCTGGCTGAAGGACTGGAACATCTTGCCGCACTGCTCGGGCGTCATGCCGATGCCAGTATCGCGCACCCAGAAGTGGAGTTCGACGGCCTCGGCATCCTCGGCCACCTTCTCGACGCCGACAACAATCTCGCCCTTCTCGGTGAATTTCACCGAGTTGTTGCCCAGGTTGATCAGCACCTGGCCGAGACGCAGCGGATCGCCGATCAGCGCAGTCGGGACGTCCGGCGCAGCGTTGAACAACAGTTCCAGCCCCTTGTCCTCCGTCTTCATGCCGACCAGGTTGGCAAGATGGTCCATGACGTCCTCAAGGCGGAAGTCGATCTTCTCCATCGACATCTTGCCGGCCTCGATCTTCGAGAAATCGAGGATGTCGTTGATGATGCCGAGCAGGTTCTCGCCGGCGCGGTGCACCTTCTCGATGTAGTTGCGCTGCTTCTTGTCGAGCTCGGTCTGAAGCGCCAGGTGCGACATGCCGATGATGGCGTTCATCGGCGTGCGGATCTCGTGGCTCATGTTGGCAAGAAAATCGCTTTTGGCCTTGGTCGCCTCTTCGGCGATTTCCTTGGCGTGCAGCACCTCGGCCTCGGCCAGCTTCATTTCCGTGACGTCCTGAGAAACGCCGTACATGAAGCGGGGCTTGCCATCTTCGCCGCGCACCACGTTGCCGATGGCGCGGATCCAGGCGATTTTGCCGTCGATAGGCCGCTTGTAGGGGTAGGTAGTGTCATAGCGCGGCACGCTGCCTTCGAGCGCCGCCGCGTAATTCGCACCGGTGGCTTCCGCCTGTTTGGGATCGGCGGCAACGATGCGGCTATACCACTCGTCGGTCAGGTGGTAGCGATAGCCCGGCGTGGGGTGCTCGCCGAAAATGGCCGCCGCGCGCTCCGAACTGGTGTAGTAGTCGGGGTCGCTGTAATCGATCAGCCAGTAGCCGGCACGGGCCAGGTCGAGCGCCGAATCGCTCATCATGTTGGCCTGCTTGATCGCATCTTCCATGCGCTTGCGCTCGGTGATGTCGAGCAGCCAGCCCATGACCCCCTCCTCGCCATCATGGACGAAGGGCATGAAGGTCACGAGGAAGTCGCGCAACTGACCTCCCGTCCCGATCAAGCGCATCTCGCGGTCGCGCACGAGTCCGTCCCGCTTGATATCCTCGACCATCCTGACGCGATCCTCGGCGGTCGCATAGATTTTCGCCGCCGAATCGCCGGAACGGCTGTCGAACATCCGCTCGAATTCCGGATTGGTGTAACGGAACACGCCCTTCGTCGAGAACGCGGTACCCACCGGGCTGTGGTCGAGAATGTTCTGCAAGGCGCCGCGCTGATCGGCCAGGGCCTTCTCGGCGGCCTTGCGCTCGGTGATGTCGCGAAAGACGACCACCGTACCGACCAGCGCTCCATCCTTGTGGATCGGCGTCGTCGAATATTCGACTGGAATGGCCATGCCATCCTTGCGCCAGAGTACTTCGTTATCGACGATACGCATCTGGCCATCGATGGCGGAGAGATACATCGCGCATTTTTCGCGCGGAAAATCGCCGCCGTCGGGATAGTGATGATGGACCAGCGCATGCATGGGCTGGCCGATAAAATCCGCTTCCCGATAGCCCAGCATCGTGAACGCCGCCGGATTGGCGAAGCTCATCACGCCATTGTTGTCGAGGCCGACGATACCGTCGCTGACGGAACCGAGGATCAGGCGGCTGCGTTCCTCCAGGACGGAGAGCGATTCGGTGGACTCCTTGAGCGATGCCTGCTGCGCCTCCAGTTCGACGGTCTGCTCCTCCAGGCGCGCCGCCTGCTTTTCCATGTTCTCGGCCTGACGCTGGGTCTCCTCAAGCAGTATCTTGGTCTTGACATTGCGTTCGAGGATTTCCAGGCTCATCGCCAGGATCGGCATCAGGCCGTCGAGCAGCGCCTGTTCGTTGGCGCCGAACCCGTCGAAGGTGGCCAGTTCGATCACCGCCAGCAGACGTTCGTTGCGCAGTACCGGCAGCACGGCGATGGCACGCGGCGCGGCGTCGCCGAGCGCGGAACCGATGTGGATGTAGTCGTTCGGTGGCTGGGTCAGGATGATCGGCGCGCCTTCGAGGGCGCACTGGCCGACCAGGCCCTGGCCGAGGCTGAAATACTGGTCGAGGTTCTTGCGCTCGCGGTAGGCGTAAGCAGCGAGCAGGCGCAGGCGCTTCTGGTCTTCTTCGTAAATGTAGAAAACGCCGTGCCCGATCTTGATCAGCGGCGCGATCTGGGACAGAAACGTATTCGCCAGCTCCGTAAAATTGGTCGCCAGCTGGAGTTCGTTCGAAATCGCGGCCTGATGGGTCTTGATCCAGCGCTGCGCCTCCATCTTCTGCGCTTCGCTCTGCAAGACGGCGACGGCGCGGGCGAGATCGCCGACCTCGTTGCCGTAATCGCGATAGGGCACGACAAGATCGAATTTGCCCGCCGCCAGCTGCTCCACGGTATCGCGCAGGCGGTTCATGGGCACGGCGACCGAGCGGACGACGAGCAGCCAGAGCAGGAGGCCTGTCATCAGGCCACCGCCGAGCAGGGCAATGGAAAGCATGGAGCTTTGTTCGGCAAACGCCATCGATTCTTCGAACTGATCCCGCGCGCCTTTTTCCTTGACATCGTTCAAGCTGGTCAGCGCTTCGTTGGCAACGACGCCCGGCTTCTGGAATTCCATCGAGGCGACGAAGGCCTGCGCCTCGGCGACGCGTCCGCTGTGCAGCATGGCAATGGCACTGTCGACACCACGGGCGTAGGCCGCATAGTTCTCCTCGAAGCGGATCAGGTTCCTGCGGTTTTCATCCCGGATCACGGTTGGACGTAGCGCTTCGATTTCCCTGGGCAGCCGGGCACGCGCCTCGGTCAGCTGGACCAGCGCCAGATCGCGGCCGGCGGCATCCGTGGCGATGATGGCCTGACGGATCGTGCGGCCGATCGTGGCATAAACGATCTGTGCATCCTTGGCATTGGCGATTCCCTGCATGTCTTTCTTGTAGAGCGTTTGCAGGTCGGCGATCAGCTCCCGCTGGCTGCTCAGCCCCGCGATGCCGATACCCAGCGCGATCGCCAGCATCAGCATGAAACCCACCGCCAGCTTGCGATGCAGGGTGCGCTTTTCCAGCGCGGCGAGAAGAAATTTCATTGCTGCTGCTCCATTTCATGCGCCAGGGCATGCCGTGCCTGCGCGTTGTCCTCGGCCAGGCTCATGGCCGCCAGCCGCTCCTTGCGCAGCAGTTCCGCCTGCTCCTGCAACCGCTGCTGCGCGGCATCCGCACGACGGCGGGCCAGCGACGCCGAGGAAATCATGCGGGCGAAGCCGCTCAGAAAGCCGAGGATAATCGGCAGACGCCGCTCATCCACCACCGGCGCCTCGCTGACGGCCTTCAGGTAATCGGCCTCCGGGTAGTCAAATTGACGCGCCTGCCGGCGGAAGAATTCAAGATCGGGCGGACCGAGATGGAACTGACCGATGAACACGTTGGCCAGATGCTGGCCCTCGACGATGATCGGCGAGGCGCAATCGGTCATGCCGTTCTTGCAGGTGTACATGGTGTAGTCCTGGCCGTCCTGCAGCTTGAGCGCGAGTTCCGTGTCGCTCTCGATGCAGCGTGCGCAGGATTCCGGATTGACGCGATGGAAATCTGTGCAGGCACGCTGCCAGCGCGACGAAGCCAGTACCTTGGCGTCCAGATCGATGATCGCCGCGGCGATGCCGACGGATTCGCAGAAGGCGGCGAAAAGCTTTTGCAATTCACCGAGATCGACGAGATCGGCCAGTTGCAATGGCCTGCCATCGTGCGTCAGGTCCGTCCGGTAATCGGGATGGGGGGCCAAGTCATGATCGCCGATGGTCTCGACGATCGTCGTCACATAGGGCAAGGGCCGGCCGGCCGCCTGCGCCAGATCGTTGACCTCCTGCTTCAATTCGAGAATGCGCAGTTCGCGGCCGTGCGCCAGCCGGTTGAATCGCTCGGCATCCGCAAGCCGCTCCAACTCGCGCTCGGCATCCTTGACCGCGCTGAAATCGATGAAGGTACCGACCAAGCCGCCGGGGGCACCATCCTGCCGGCGAAAGCCGGAAACGTAATACAGCGTGTCATGCAGCTTGCCGTCGGCAAAGGGAATCCTCGTGTCGCGCCGGACCATACCGGCACTGGCGATGGTGGCTTCGTCCTCGGCTTGGTAGGCGAGACGGTCGGCTTCCGGCAGATACTCGAGGTCAAGCACGCGCTTGCCGATCAGAGTTTCGCGCTTGACGGCGAACGTTTCCTCGTAGGCCCGGTTGACTCCGAGAAAGCGGGTATCGGCATCCTTGTAGAACAGCGGATAAGGAATGGTATCGACCAGCGCCTGCTGGAAGGCCAGCTGCTCGGCAATGGCCCGTTCCGCGGCGACAGTCGTCGTCAGCCTCTCTTCCGTATGTGCGCTGCGGCCGAGTATTTCGAGGTTCATCGCGAGAAATCCCGTCATCTCCTCGAACTGCTCACGCTCCGCTGCGCCGGGCACGGCCAGCAGAGCGAGTTCGACGACCCCGAGCAGGACGTCGTTGAGCAGGATAGGTGCCAGCATCAGTGCGGCCGGACGGGTTTCGCCCAGGCCGGAACGAATGATGGCGAAACCGTCCAGCCCCGTCTCGATCAACTGTAGGCGCCGCTCGACGGCGCACTGGCCGAGCAGACCTTCTCCCACCGCCAGTGCAGCCGGAGGGGCGTCGGCACAGGCATATTGACCCGCCAAGTGCAGAGTCCCGGCGGAACCGTCATCGACGACATAGACCACGCCTTGCCACGCCCCCAGAACCCGGTGGGCCTCATTGAGGTAAATCCGAATCAGTTCCGTCGGACTCTTCGCCTGCTGCATGAGCAGAGCGGCAGCGGCCAACCGGCTTTTGCGTTCCGCGCTGGCCTGCTGGGCACGGGAATAGGTCGCAAGTTGCTCGCTGGTCAGCACTTGTCTGTGATGCCCGCGCAGCAGGTGCATCACCATCCAGCCGAGCAAAAGGATGAGCATGCCCGCCGACAGGCCGAAACGCAGGCGCGCGGCAGCCGGAACGGTGTGCGACAAATCCTCGATCACGACCAGGGTCCAGTCGCCGTATGGGTCGTTCCAATGCACCCGCGCCTGCACTGCGGCACGACGAACGCCGTTCAGGTCCGAGATGCCGGGTTCCACGGCAAACGGCAACAGCTGCGGGTCCTTGGTATCGAACATCGTGCCGAACTGCTTGAGCCGGCGAATCTCCTTGATCCGTTCCGGCGTGAGGTGCCCGGCCGCGCGGCCGATCCACTCTTCGTCGCTCGCGGAAAAAACTATTCCCTGGGGCGAAAGCAGCAAGGCGATGCCACCTGCCCCGGCCACAAGCTTGTCCAGGCGAACCACACCGGTACGCATCACCACCGCACCGATGACGGGCGTATCGGTCGTGTTCCCGGCATACATCGGCGTGGCGTAATACAGGTTGCGCCGGCCGGTCGTCGTGCCGATCGCCGCGTAAACGTTTTCCTTGCCCTTGAACGCCATCTGAAAATAAGGGCGGAATTTCACATCGACACCCGTCAAGGGCCTGCCGACCCCCCAGGACGATTTGATGACGCCATCCTGACCGACGATGTAGGCGCCATCGGCGTCATGCACGCGGGCGATGTTTTCCATCAGCATGGCGGCGCCCCTGGTGTTCGGCACGCGTGCATTGAGGGCTTCCTGCTTGGCATTCTCGTCGATCAACCCGAGCAGCCCGATGGCCCCCATCTGGTTGCCATTCAAGGTCTGCGACATCAGTTCGATGCCGCGCCGCTCGGCGTCGAGTTTCAGGCTGGACAGGCGCTCGTGTTCGAGCCGGTCGCGCACCGCTTCGCTGACGAGGTAGGCCGCCGCCAGGGTGGTCAGCAGCAGGATCGCCCAAACCAGCAATGCATGATCGACGACGAATTTCGCGATCCGATTCATGGCACCACCATCATCGTGACTTCGGTAGCCGCCATCGTGTGGCAGTTCAGCGCGCGTATTCAAAGCGATCCTCAATGACCCGCGAATACCTCAGAAGAATCACGGATGAAAAAGTGCACACGGTTCCGAAGATATCCGGACGATCCATATTGCCCTCTGGAGCTGGGAAGACATGGTCGAACTATACGCCAATGTCTTCATCTTGCCTTCATCTCCGGCGTGGAGCAGACCGCCTGAAATCGATCGATTCGGGAAAGAAGAACCTGAACACGTTTTCCCTTGCGCCCGCCGCGTTTGGTCGCCGGCAAATAAAAACCTGAAAACCTTACCTGCCGGTTTTCAGGTATCGACTGCTTGAAAAGGGGACCTGCGACGTCGCCCGTAAGAACTGCTTTTCACCTTGACCCACTTCCGGCCGCTTCAGGTTCGTTCATCCCGAACGCTCACAACGGCGGCACTACAGTCGTGGTCCTAACTCTTGGCGATCACTCCAATGAGGCAGGCGCCGCAGGTATTTCGTTGGCGCAATATCCGTTGCACCGGTGTATCACGCGCTCTCGATTTCACTATAGACAATCGTATCGATGTTGCCTGCCTTCTTTCAACCGGCACTCGTCGCGGCGCCCCGCTCAGCGCTCGACGAGAAAGTCTTGCCACTTCTCCCATTCCTTCAGGCAGGCCGTCGGCACGTCGGCCAGCGGCAGCACGGCCAGGCAGTCGAACGGCGCCAGGCACTGGGCGGCGCGCGTGGCGTGGGCCAGGCATTCGCCCCAGTTGCGCTGGTCGGCGGCCTTGCCCGCCACGGTGGCGAGCACAATCTCCGGGAAGGAGAACAGTTCGAGATAGCGTTCCGAGACAAGGCGGATCGGGCAGGGAAAGATATCCCGCTGCGCGCGTATCTTGGTAAGCGGATCGCTGCCGGCGCTGCAGTCGAGGTACTTCGCCATCAGCGCCGGGTAGGTTTCGGAAACCGCCAGCCAGCCGATGCTGGAAACCAGGCCGGCGGCGAAGGCGTCGTCGGCCATCGGCTCCGGAATCCTGAATTGCGGCATCAGGGCGCGCATGGCGCTGCCGGTGGCGATGGCGTTCATCCAGTAGCCGCGATAGTCGAATGCCGCGCAGCGGCCCTTGCGGTAGCGGTTCATCATCGAGGCGACGAAGACGATGCGCTGGACGAAACTCATGCCGAGCCGCTGCACGGCCTTGAGTATCGAGGAGGTCTTGTTGCCGGCGGCGAACTTGGCGGCGTTGGCATAGTTGATCAGCGAGGCGGCGATCACCGGGTCGGACTGGAGCAGCGTGGCGACGCGGCGCGCATCGCCCGTGGCGATGGCGTTCTCGACCTGGCGGAAGATGGCGCTCGGCACGGGCAGGTTGCCGTGCGATTCGACGGTGTCGAGAAACTCCAGCACCGTCGGCGTTTCTTCCTCCGTGCTGGGCGACTCGACCACCGCCGCCAGCATCGCCAGCGCCACGTCGCCAGCGGCGCCGGTTTCGGCGAGAAAGGCTTCGACGCCGTTGCCCGTCTTGAAGCGTTCGAACTCGATGCGGGCGATCAGCGGCGTCGGGCTGCCGCCCCAGTGCGGCACCACCTTGGCGAAGCGGCCCAGGGCGTCGACGGCGACGCAGCACAGGTTGGCATCGGGGAATCCGGTTCGCGCCATGACGTGGCGGATCGCCGCGGCAACCATGGTCTCGATCGGCCGCCCGGGATCGTGGCAGGGGTCGTTGGCGAGCACCATCACCGCCGGCCAGCTTTCCGCCGCGGGCACGTAGGCCGCGACGACGCCGAAGCCGGCTCGCGCCGTGCCGTCGGCCGCGATTTCGAACTGGAAGGTGCAGGGGTCCATGGCGGGCCTATTGTAGCGGTACGTTTCCGGCCCGGCCATCGACCGGGCGCATTACTTGCAATGCATGAATTTCCTTAACCAAGACAGGAAGGGAAATACCATGCTAATCGGCAAATCAAACCTGGCATTGACGAGCGAACACCACTTGCAGACCAGCTCCGCAAGCATCGCCAAACTGTGGCGCGACGAGAAATCGGGGGCCGTCGAATCGTTCGAGCAGTTGTTCAAGCGCGAGTTGCAAGCCGTGCCGGCGCAACTGCTGCAAGTCGATGCGGCACCGGCGGAAGAGCCCGCTGCCAAGGCTTCCGCCAAGTCCGGCGGTCCGTTCGACGCCATCATGGAAATGCTGTTCGGGTTGCCGCATGTACCCAGCGACGCGCCGGTCCTCGACGACCCGGCCGCCGCCGACACGTCCGGCGCGCCGCGCCGGCTTGCCGTGCGCGGCATGCAGATGATGGAGCTCACCCAGACCACCGAAACGGAGAGCTGCACTTTTGCCGCCAGTGGCAACATTTGCCTCGCCGACGGCAGTACGCGGCAATTCGACGTCGGCTATCGCATGGAACGCAGCGAACAATCGACCCATGTCGGCGTCGCCGCCTTCAAGGACCCGCTGGTGATCGATTTCGGCGAACCGACGACGGCCCTGGGCAAACAGGGCGTCGAGTTCGACATCGACAGCGACGGCAAGACCGAGAACCTGCGCCTGCCGACGGACGGCTCAGGCGTACTGTTCGTCGACCGCAACCACAACGGCAAGGCCGACAACGGCAGCGAGCTGTTCGGTCCGCAGACCGGCAACGGCTTCGGCGAACTGGGACAGCTCGACGGCGACGGCAACGGCTGGATCGACGGCGGCGACGCCGCCTATGCCGATCTCATGCTATGGCAGCTTTCGGACAAGGGCGAAAGCAGCTACCGCAGCCTGGCCGATGCCGGCATCGGCGCCCTGGCGACGGCCAGCGCCGAGACGCAATTCACGCTGAAGGAGGACGGCGAGGCGGTCGGCCAGGTGCGCGCCAGCAGCGTCTGGCTCGGCGAGAAGAGCGGCGCCGGCCTGGTGCGCCAGATCGACGTCGCCAGCACGCCGCGGGAGACGCCGGCAACGCAGGACGCCTGACGGTGGCCGTCGGCGCACGGCAGCGCCGGCGGCGCCGCGCCCGGACGGACAGCTCGCTCAGCGCGTGCGGGCCCTGCCCGGGCGCGGCGGCGCGCCGGGCCGTCTGGGCGGTGTACCGGCGCCGCCGGGCGCGGGCTTCTTCGGCTTTTTGGGTTGCCTCGACTTGACGATGACCTTGCCGGCGCCGTCGGTCAGCGGCACGCGGTGGTCGGGCTCGAAGCCGGGCTCGTCGACGCGCTTGACGGTCTGGCGCGTCAGGGTTTCGATGGCGGCGAGCAGGTCGACCTCGTCGGCGCAGACCAGCGACACCGCTTCGCCGCTGGCGCCGGCACGACCGGTGCGGCCGATGCGGTGGATGTAGTCTTCGGCCACAGTCGGCAGGTCGAAGTTGACGACGTGCGGCAGGTCGTCGATGTCGAGCCCGCGCGCCGCCACGTCGGTGGCGACGAGGACCCTGACTTCGTTCGCCTTGAAGCGCTCCAGCGCCCGCAGGCGGGCGGGCTGGGGCTTGTCGCCGTGGATCGAGTCGGCGCCTATGCCCTGCCCTTGCAGGGTCGCAACCAGTTGTTCGACGCCCTTGCGCGTCTTGACGAACACCAGCACCTGGCCCCAGCGCTTCCTCTTGTAGAGATGGCAGAACAGTTCGGTCTTGCGCTTCTTGTCGACGGGCACCAGCCACTGGCGCACGCCCTTGGCCGTGGTGTTGCGCGGGCTGGTCTCGATGGCGAGAGGATCGGCCAGCAAGCTGTCGGCGAGCGCGCGGATGTCGTCGGAAAACGTGGCGGAAAACAGCAGCGTCTGGCGGCGCCGCGGCAGCGCGGCGAACACGGCGTCGAGCTCGCGGGCGAAGCCGAGGTCGAGCATGCGGTCGGCTTCGTCGAGCACCAGCATGCGCACCTGGCCGAAACGGATGGCGTTCTGCCGATACAGGTCGAGCAGGCGGCCGGGCGTGGCGACGACGATATCCATGCCCTTGCGCAACGCCATCATCTGCGGGTTGATGCTGACGCCGCCATAGACCGCGCAGGAGCGCAGCGGCAAGGCCTTGCCGTAGGCGACGAAGCTGGCGCGTACCTGTTCGGCCAGCTCGCGCGTCGGCACCAGCACCAGGGCGCGCACGGAATTGCTGGCGACCGGCGTCGCTTCGAGACTCAAGGCCTGGAGCAAGGGCAGGGCGAAACCGGCGGTCTTGCCGGTGCCGGTCTGCGCCGCCGCCATCAGGTCGCGTCCCGCCAGCACGGCGGGAATGGCCTGCGTCTGGACCGGTGTCGGCTTCTTGTAGCCGAGCGTGTCGAGAGTTGCCAGCAAAGAGGGAATCAGGCCGAGCGAAGCGAAGGTCATGGAACTGTGCGAACCGGGATGGAGAATGTGGAAACGGCGGATGTTCAGGTGGCGGAACTGTCGTCTTCGAGCAGGGGCAGTTCGAGCCCGGCGATTTCCTGCAGCGACTTGCCGGCGATGCCTTGCAGGTCGCCGTACATGCCGACGGTGGCGCCCATGACGCGGGCGATCTGCTCTTCGCGCTTGGCCCACTGCTTCATGATCGCCTTGCGCTCGCGATCGAGGTCTTCCTGCATGGTCGAGAAGGCCTCGACGATGGCTTCGACGCGCTGGCGGAAGCGCGGGCCGGTCAGGTACTGGTAGACCATCTCGGTCTTGGTCTGCTGGCCTTCGCCGACCTGGCGCGCCATGCCGACCTGCAGCAGGGTGTGGCGCAGGACGGTCGCCACCGGCAGCGCCGCGCGCGGGCTGGTGACCCAGACGCCGTCGACGACGTCGAAGGACTCGACGCCCTTGGGCAACACCTGGCTGACGAGGACGGCGATTTCGGCCTTGGCGGTGCGCTGGTCCTCGCGCAGCTTGGCCAGCCAGCCGTCGCTCCAGTTCTTGGTGCGCTTGGATTCCCAGAGTATCGCGCCGCATTCCTGGCCGCCCTGGCTGAACACGCGCTGCACGACGTCGCCGCCGAATTCGCCCTTGGCCACCGGCTCGACGGCGTCGAAGGGAAACTTCGCGCGCAACAGGTTTTCCAGTTCCAGTTCCTGCACCTCGCCCTGCAACTGCTGCGAGCCCTGCTCGGCCTTCTGCTTGAGCTCCTCGATCTTCTGCTGCATCGAGGCGATGGTCTGGTCCTTCTCCATGACCTTGAGCCGCAAGCCCTCCTCCGCCTCGCGCCGCGCTTTGGTTTGCACTTCGGCGAGGCCTTCCTGCACGCGCTTTTCGACGGTGAGTTCGAGTTCGCGGCGGGCGTCGTCGAGTTCGCGCTGCTTCTTGATGAGTTCGGCCTGGGCCTGCTGCGCCTCGGCGAGCTTGGCTTCGCGCGACTTGAGCACTTCCTGAAGCTCGACCAGTTCGCGCGCCTTGCCTTCGAGTTCGGCGGCGCTGGCCTCCCTGGCCTTCTTCGACTCCTCGGCAACGACGCGGGCGCGTTCGGCCTTCAACTGCGCGGCGACCTGGTCGGCCACCTGGTCGTCGAGCGTGCGCCGGGCGTCGGCGATCAGCTTCTCCTGCTCGCGCAGGCCCTGTTCGCGCCGGGCGACCTCGGCGTCCTTCTGCGCCAGTTGCTGTTCGAACTGCCGGCGCGTGGCGGCGATCAGCGGCGCGGCCAGCGATTCCGTCAGGCGGATCTCGGCCTGGCAGTTGGGGCAGGTAATGGTGGGTTCGGTCATGCTTGTTCGTTGTCCAGGTAGGGGTAACGGACGTTCTCGACGAGTTCCTGCACCTGCTGCGGCGGCGCCGGGGTGAGCAGGCTGACGGCGACGATCAGGACGAAGCCGAGCGGCAAGCCGAAGATGCCGCTGGCGATGGGCTGGATGCTGAACCATGCCGAAGCCATCGAGCCGCCGAAGAAGGTATGGGTGATGGCGGCGTAATACAGCGTGATGCCGAGCCCGCCGATCATGCCGGCGATGGCGCCCCACTTGTTGGCACGCTTCCAGAAGATGCCCAGCACCAGGGCCGGGAAGAAGGCCGAGGCGGCGATGGAAAACGCCAGGCCGACCATGAAGAGGATGCCGTCGGGCTTGAGCGAGGCCACCCAGGCGGCGACCATGGCGACGATCAGCAGCAGGCCCTTGGTCATGACCAGGCGGCGCTGCGCCGAGGCGTCGGGCGACAGCATCTTGTAGTAGATGTCGTGGGACAACGCGTTGGCGATGGTCAAGAGCAGGCCGTCGGCGGTCGACAGGGCCGCCGCCAGGCCGCCGGCGGCGACGAGACCGGAAACGACGTAGGGCAGCCCGGCGATTTCGGGTGTCGCCAGCACGATGACGTCGGAATTGAGCGTGAGCTCGGCCAGTTGCAGGATGCCGTCGCCGTTGATGTCCTCGATCTTGACGAGGCCGATCTTGCCCCACGAGGCGATCCAGGCCGGCAGGTGGCCGAGGTTGGAACCGACCAGGTCGTTGTAGATGATCCACTTGGCGAAGACCGCGTAGGCCGGCGCCGTGACGTAGAGCAGGAAGATGAACACCGCCGACCAGAACACGGATTCGCGCGCCTCGCGTACCGAGGGCGTGGTGTAGTAGCGCATCAGGATATGCGGCAACGCGGCGGTGCCGACCATCAGGCAGATCACCAGGGCGATGAAGTTGCGCCGCGCGATGTCGTGCTGGTTCTCGTCGCCGCCGAAGGCCTCGGCATGCGGCGTGGGCGGCTCGGCCTTGTCGAGCAGCAGGCGCCGTTCCGCCTCCCACTTCACCACCGCGTCCGGTTCGTTCTTCGGCAGCTCGCGCAGGGCGCGCTGCGCATTGTGGTACTCGCGCACCGGAGCATTGCTGGTGCGTGTGACTTCGAGCCGCTGCGTCAGGGTCTTGCGCTGCTCGTCGAGCGAGGCGGGCAAACCGCGCAGGCGCTCCTCGACGACCTGAGCCTGGGCGCGGTAGAGTGCGCGGACTTCCACTTCCTTCGGGGCGTCGAACAGCTTCTTCTCGACGGCGCCGAGGCGGTCGAGCACGCCGCCGTAGGTGATTTGCGGAATCGGAATGCCGGTGATCTTCTGCGACATCATCACCACCGGCATCAGGTAGGCGACGATGAGGATGATGTACTGCGCCACCTGGGTCCAGGTGACGGCGCGCATGCCGCCGAGGAAGGAGCAGACGAGGATGCCGGCCAGGCCGACGAAGACGCCG
>CAZWFC010000045.1:0-19664 GCA_964632965.1 uncultured Rhodocyclaceae bacterium | reverse complement strand
AGGGCGCCGACACCGCTGCCGCCGCCGCTGCGTCTTTCGATCTGCGCAAGTTCCTTGCCAATACGCATACCGAGGTTGCCGCCCTCAAGGTCGCTGCCCCGGACCCGGCCAAGTTCGTGTCGGTCGCGATGCTGGCCACCACCCAGGGCGAGCTGCTTGCGGCCAACAACCATCTGGCCGCTTTGCGTGCCGAAGGCGCCGCCCGCGAACTCGACGAAGTCATGACCGCCGCCCTTGCGGCCGGCAAGCTGCTGCCCGCTCAGGAAGAAAGCATGCGCGAGTGGGGCAAGGCCAACCTTGCCGCGCTCAAGGGCTTCATCGCCAACGCGCCCGTCGTGGCGCCGGTGCAGATGCAGAACGGCGGCAAGCAGCCGGTCGGCAACAACCCCCAACCCGGTGATACCGATGTTGCGGTCATGAAGGCCCTGGGCCTGACTGCCGAACAGTTCGCCGCCGGAAAAATCTCCCAGGAGGTCTAAATCATGCCAGCTCTCTCCGCAGCTCGTAATACCCCCGAACGCCTCGGCAATGTGCTGGGGCTCTTGGTGGCCGCGTCCACCACTATCTACCAGGGCAGCCTGGTGGTGATTTCCGCCGGTTACGCTGCACCCGGCTCCACGGCTGCCGGCCTGGTCGCTGCCGGCCGTGCCGAGGAAACGGTCACTGCCGTTGCCGCCGGCGACGCCAGCGTTCGCGTCAAGACCGGCAGCTTCAAGTTCGCCAACTCGGCGGCCGGCGATGCCATTGCGCAGGCCGACGTCGGCGCCGATTGCTACATCGTCGACGACCAAACGGTCGCCAAAACCAACGGCACCAACACCCGCTCGCGCGCCGGCCATGTCGTGGCCGTCGACGCCGATGGCGTGTGGGTGCAAATCGGCCTCGGCCTGTAACGGGAGAACACCATGCAAATTACCGCTTCTACGCTCGCCGCCCTGCAACAGGGCTTCAACGCCGCCTTCCTGCAAGGCTTCGGTTCGGTCAAGCCCACACTGGATTTGATCGCGATGCGCGTGCCCTCGACGGCCGACATCGAGAACTACGGATGGATGAAGGAACTGCCCGGCATGCGCGAGTGGATCGGTCAGCGCGTTATCCATAACCTGGAATCCGCTGGCGCCCAACTCAAGAACAAGTCGTGGGAACACACCCTCGGCGTGAAGCGCCCCCACATCGCCGATGACAAGCTCGGCATTTATACCCCGCGGCTACAGATGCAGGGCGAAGTCGTCGGGCGTCATCCGGATGAACTGGTATGGGGTCTGCTGCCCACCGGCTTCGCCACCAAGGGCTTCGACGGCCAGTACTTTTTCGATACCGACCATGTCGGTTACACGGCGGCCGGAGCCGAAACCTCCTGGAGCAACACCGGCGGCGGTGCCGGCGCGCCCTGGTTCCTGGCGGACCTGTCGCGCAGCTTCATGAAGCCGCTGATCTTCCAGGAGCGCAAGAAGCCGGTGTTCGTATCGCTGACCCGCGAGGATTCGGATCACGTCTTCCTGAACGACGAGTTCCTCTATGGCGCCGATGCGCGTTACACCGCCGGCTTCGGCTTCCACCAGCTCGCCTACGGCTCCAAGGCCACGCTCGATGCCGCCAGCTTCGCCGCCGCGCGCACGGCACTGGAAAGCCAGCGCCGGCCCGATGGCTCCCCGCTGTCAATTGTGGCCACACACCTGGTGTGCGGCCCCAGTCGGCGTACCGAGGCCGAAGCTGTGCTGATGAAGGAATACCTGGCCGCTGGCGAGAGCAACACGAACTACAAGGCGGTCAACCTCGTCGTCGATCCGCGCCTCGGCTAACCCATAAACCAGGAGGGCCGTTAGGCCCATGCCGTTAAGCCCCAGGCCGGACACCGAGAGCCGGCCTGGGCATTCACAAGAGGGAGACATGAAATGGCTGAACCGAAACTCAAGACGAAGAAAGTTCCCGGTCTGCGCGTCAGCGCGAAGGTCGAGGGCTTTCGCCGCGCCGGCCGCGCCTGGGGCGTTGCACCCGAGGACGTGTTGACGTCCAGCCTCGCCAAGGATCAGATCGCCGCCCTCAAGGGTGAGCGTGAGCTGTCCGTGGTTGAGATCGAGATGGAAGTCCCGGCCGAGTAACGCTGCACCATGACCTACGCCACCCCCACCGATCTGCTGTCCCGCTTCGGCGCCGAAGAGATCGCCCAGCGTGCCGACCGGAGCATTCCGCGTCTGGTGACGGCTGGGCTTCTGACGGCGGCGGCAGCGGGCGGCGACTTGTCCGGCTACACGGCCGGCGAGCGGGCGGCGGTGGCGGCCGTGCTGGCGCTGGTCAATGGCGCCCTGACGGATGCCGACAGCGATATCGACGGCTACGTGGCCACGCGCTACGCCGTGCCGCTGGCGCCGGTGCCGCCCGTCATCAAGCGCCTGGCGTGCGATTTGGCGCGTTACTACCTCTACGACGATCAGGCCACCGAAACGATACAGACGCGCCGCGATGCGGCCGTCTCGCAATTGCGCGACGTGGCGGCCGGCAAGTTGAGCCTGGGCGAGCCGGTGAACAATTCCCCGGTCCAGGGCGGCGCCGTCGAGATGACCAGCGCGCCGTCCGTATGGCGGCGCGATGCCAGCAAGGGCTTCGTCTGATGGAAGCCTGGGGAAAAGTCGATAACGCCGAGGTGCTCGCCGCCCTGCGCAACCTGATCGCGCTGGGGCGCGATGCGTCGCCGGCGATGGCCGACATCGCCGCGCACGGCGAGAACAGCACGCGCATGCGCTTTCGCACCGAAACCGCGCCCGACGGCACGCCCTGGAAGGCAAGCCTGCGGGCGCGCATCACCGGCGGCCGCACGCTCACGCAGGACGGGCATTTGTCCGGTTCGGTCTCCGGCAGCCACGGCCGCGACTTCGCCGAGTGGGGCGTGAATCGCATCTATGCGGCGATTCAGCAGTTCGGCGGCACCATCCGCGCCAAGGGCAAGGCCCTGCGCTTCCGCCTGTTTGGCGGCGGCTTCGCCACGGTCAAGAGCGTCACGCTGCCGGCGCGGCCCTACCTGGGCGTTTCCGACACCGACAGGACCGACATCCTCGACATCATCCAGGCGCGAATTTGGGGAGCGGCTCATGCTGGCTGAAGCCGAAGACGCGCTCGTCGCCGCCATCAAGAACTCGCCCATCGGCCAGAAGCTCACCGTCGTCGAGCCGCTGCCGGGCATCGACGGCGCCGACCTGGTCAAGCACTTCGCGGCCAACCCGCCCGCAGTCTATGTCGCCCCGGCATCCTTTCCGGTGAAGGATGGCAGCGCCGACCTCAAGTTCGGCCTTGCCTGCGTTACCAAGCATGGCCGCGGCTTCGGGGCGGCACGCAAGGGCGACGGCCAGTCGCTCGGCCTCTACACGATGCTGGAGGCGGTGGCTGCCCTGGTGGATGGCGCGCAGATCGGCGGCGCCTCCTGGGGCGTTACCGGCGTGTCCTTCATGGCCGATGAAGTCCTCTACAAGGCCGGCCTGGAAGTAGCCGCCATCCACATCGAGACCACCGGCGCCGTGACGCTGCCGCCGGCCCTGGACGAAGCCGTGCTGGCCGACTTCAAGACCCTGCGCGCCGATTACGACATCGAGCCGCACGTATCCGGTGCCGAGCATGCCAAGTGGGCCGGCGATCCGCCCGACCATTTGGTGTCGGCGCCCGAGCTTTCCGATCAACACACCCTGCAACCGTAGGAGGCCACCATGCAAGTCAAAGCCACGCCGATCAACGGCGCCCGCGTCCGCAAGCCGGACGGCTCCATCCTTCAGGCAGAGGGCGAGCCGGTCGAGCGCAGCTCGTACTGGCTGCGCCGTGAGAACGATGGCGACGTGACGCTCGAAGCGATCACCGACGCCGCGCCGACGGGCGTTACCGAGCCCGCTGCGCCCGCCGTCAAGCCCAAGAAGTAACGCGAAACCGCCACAGGAGGCACCATGCCCGACAACATCACCTTTCTGACGATCCCGACCGACTGGCGCATTCCCGGCGCCTGGCTGGAGATCGACCACACCCGCGCCGTGCGCGGCCTGCCCAACATGCCGCGCCGCGTGCTGCTGCTCGGTCAGCGCCTGGCCACCGGCACCGTCGCGGCCGGCGTGCTGACGCGCGTGTCGCGCGACACCGACGGCGTTAATTACTTCGGTCGCGGTTCGATGCTGGCGCAGATGGTTCCGGCCGCGCTGAAGGTGCACCCGACCGCCGACCTCTGGGCGATGGCCCTCGACGATCTGGCCGGCGGCGCCAAGGCCAGCGGCACCATCACCATCGGCGGCACGCCGACCGAGGCCGGCACGCTGTGCCTCTATGTCGGCGGCAAACGCGTCACCGTCGGCATCACGGCCTCGCAGACGGCGGCAGCGATCGCCACCGCCGTGGCCGCCGCCATTACCGCGCTGCCCGACCTGGCGGTGGATGCCGCTGCGGTCGGCGCCGTGGTGACCTGCACCGCCAAGCACAAGGGCGAAGAAGGCAACGGCATCGACCTGCGCGTCAACTACTACACCGGCGAATTCACGCCCAAGGGCATGACGGTCGCCATCGTCGCTATGAGCGGCGGCACCGGCAACCCGGATGTACTGGCCGCTATCGCCGCCATGAGCACCGGCGCCTTCTACACCGTCATCATGCCCTGGACCGACGTCGCCAACGTCACGGCGATGGAAAGCGAGCTGCAGGGCCGCTGGGGCGGCCTGGACATGCGCACCGGCCACAGCTTCGGCTTCAAGGGCGGCACCTTCTCGGCCCTGTCCGCCTACGGCGCGGCGCGCAACAGCCCGCACACCACGTTCGCCGGTCTCAAGGCCTGCCCGACGCTGCCTTGGGTGGTCGCCGCGCAGTTCGCCGCCGCCGTCGAGCTGTCCGGCGCCAACGATCCGGCCGTGCCGTTCCGGGGCATTCCGCTACCCGACGTGATGGCGCCGGCCGAGGCCGACCGTTTCACCGATGCTGAGCGCAACCTGTTGCTGCACGACGGCATCAGCACCATCATCTTCGACGAGAGCGGCGCGGCGATGGTCGAGCAGGTCATCACGACCTACCAGACCAACAGCTTCGGCATGGATGACCGTTCGCTGCTCAAGCTCAACACGAAGTGGACGGTCGACTACATGCGCTACGTCTTCCGCTTCGCGGTCGTGCGCGATTACCCGGCGCACAAGCTGGCCGGCGACGACGTGCTGCTGTCGATCCGCCCAGGGCAAAAAATCGCCACGCCGAAGCTGATTCGCAACACGCTGATCGCCGCCGCCGGGCAGTTGGTCGAAGTCGGCCTGCTCGAAGACATCGACCAGTTCAAGCGCGACCTGATCGTGCTGCGCTCCGATGCCGACGAGTGCCGCGTCAATGCCGTCATCCCGCCGAATGTCGTCAATCAGTTCGACGTCTTCGCCGCGGCCGTGCAGTACATCCTCTAAGGGAGAACCGACATGCAAGTAACCGGCCGCGTGGCCACCACTGTCAAGGGCAAGCGCCTGACCTCGAAAGAGGGCGCGACGCTCAAGTACTCCGACTTCTCGCGCGAGGGCGTTACCGGCGACGCCGGCGTCATCGGCTTCGCCGAGAAGACCGAGATCCCGGAAATCACCTGCGTCGTCGCCCATACCGCCGAGACGCGGCTGGCCGACTTCCAGGCGATGAAGGATGAAACCGTTTCCTTCGACGCCGACACCGGCACCAGCTACGTGCTGCGCAACGCCTGGTGCGCCGACGCGCTCGAACTCAGCAAGGGCGAAGTCAAGCTCCGGTTCCAGGGCATCAAGTGCGAAGAGGTTGGCAAGTGAACACCGCTGCCGGAACGCTCCCGAACGGCCTGGTGCTCGATGGCGTGACGCATAAGGACTTCGTCCTGCGCGAGGCCAGCGTCGGCGACATGCTCGACGCCGAGGCGGTGGCCGACGTCAACCGGCCGCTCACGTTCAACGCCCAGATGATGGCGGTGCAGCTCGTCAGCGTCGGCACCTTCAACGGGCCGTTCACCATCGGGATGATCCGCTCGCTGAAGCCGGCCGACTATCGCGAACTTCGCGCGAAGCAGATGGTTCTCGACGCCTTGGGAGAGCCGAAGGGAGCGCCGGGAAAGCCTGTTGAACAAGGTGCTACTCCTGGCCCTTAAAACGGGCTGGAGTCGCACCGAAATCCTGTCGCTCCCTCCTTGCGAGTTCAACCACTACCTTACCGTAATCATCAACGCCAAACCGAATGGCTAACCGCGATCTTTCCCTGGCTCTGCGTCTGTATGCCGACGCTACCCGCTATGTCTCCGGCCTGACTCAGGCTGAAGGCGGCACGCGGCACTTCGGCCAGGCGGTGAAGCGCGAACTGGACGTCATCAAAGGCGCCTTCGGTTCTATCCAGGGACAGCTCGCGGCGCTGGGCTTGACCACTGGCACGGTGGCCTCGATCATGCAGTCGGCGCGCATGGACAAAGGGCTGACGCAGATCGGCCAGACGGCCGGCATGTCGCGCAAAGAAGTAGGCGAGCTGCGCACTGAGCTGTACCGCATGGCAGGCGACACCGGCCAGCAGGTCGATGAATTGCAGCTTGGATTCAACAACGCCGTGCAGGCCGGCCTCAAGTTCCGCGAAGCGCTGCCGGTCATCGACGCCACCAACAAGGCGATGGCCGTTACCGGAGCCAGCGCCGACAAGCTCACGTCGAGTCTGACGGTGGCCAGCACCGCGTACCAGTTCGACCTGGCCAAGCCGGGCCTGGCGCTTTCGCTGCTCGACAAGATGACGGTCGCGGGCCGGCAGGGCAACGCCGAGCTGCAAAACTTGTCCGACATTTTCGCGCGCGTCGGCGTCAATGCGTCGAGCGCCGGCATGGGCTTCGACCAGGCGCTCGGTTTCATCGAAGCCTTGTCCCTGGTCGAGCGCCAGCCGGAGCGCCTGGCGACTCTGGCCGATTCCACGCTGCGGCTCTTCACTAACCTGAATTACATGAAGGCCGCTGCTAAGGCGACCAACGTCCGCTTTTTCGAGAAGGACGGTTCGCGCCGCGATCCCGTCGCCACCCTGCGCGACATCAAGAAGGAATACGACAAGCTCGACACCGACAAGGGCCGCGCGCTGTTCATGCAGAAGGCTTTCGGCAAGGCTGACCTCGACACCATCAAGGGCCTCAAGACGCTGCTCGGCGGCGACATGCTCGATAAGGTCGCCGAGTTCTCCAAGTCCATCGGCGAGGCCGGCGGCACCATCGAGAAGAACCTGCCCGAAGCGATCAGCAACGCCGTCGATCAAACCGGCCGCCTCAAGGCCGAGCTGCGCAAGGCGGCCGACGCCTTCGCCCAGCCGATCAACGATGTCCTCTCCAACGCCATCAAGTGGGGTATGGACAAGAAGGAAGCCGGCGGCCTCGGCCTTTCCGGCAAGGAGATGGTCGGCGGCGCCGCCGCGCTGGCGCTCGGCACCTTCGCGGCCGGCCGTTACGGCGGCATGGCGGTCTCCGGCTTGCTCAACAAGACCGGCGGCACCGCGGCCGGCGTGGCGACCGGCAAGGCGCTGGAAGCGGCGGCCGGCGTTACGCCGGTGTTCGTCGTCAATTGGCCTGGCGGTACGTCGCCCGGCGATCTGGCGGCCACGGCGGCGGCGGCCGGTGCCGGTGCCGGTGCCGGCACCTTCGGCAAGGTGGCCAGCCGGAGCAAGTCGCTGGCCATCCTGGCGGGCGGTCTACCGCTTTCCGCTTGGGGCACGATGGGCGCGGCCGGCATAGGCACCGCAGCCGCGGGCGTCCTCGCGGCCGGCGGCGTCGGCTACGGCGCCGGTGCTGCTTTGAATGCGGGCGCCGGCTGGGCCGCCAGGGGCACGCGCGCCGAGGGCGTCGGCACCGACATCATCGGCGGCGCCATCGCCAAGACGCTCGCCTTCTTCGGCAACGAGGAGGCACGCCGTGCGGTCGAAATAACGCAGAAGCTGGAACAGACCAAGGTCGGCGGCGAGGTGCGCATCCGCCTCGACCAGGACGGCCGCGCCTCGTCGCTGTCCGTGCGCTCCGACAATCCCGGCGTGCCGCTGTCCATCGACGGCGGATCGATCATGGTGATGCCATGACGGCCGCCTGGCGCCAGCAACTGCAAAAGGCCAGCTTCCGGGGCGTGGGCTTCCACGTCACCACGGCCGACTCCCAGGAAGGCCGGCGCGGCGTGCTGTTCGAGTATCCGCAGCGCGACGATCCCTTCGTCGAGGACATGGGACGCAAGGCGGGGGAATTCACGCTCGAAGCCTTCGTGCTCGGCGACGACTACTTCAAGGCGCGCGACGCCCTGCGCGATGCGTTGCGCAAGCCCGGTCCCGGCGAGCTGGTGCATCCGACGCTGGGCCGCATGCAGGTTGCGCTGACCGCGCCGTACCGCATGGCCGAGTCGCTGGTCGACAAGGCAGGCATGGCGCGCTTCACGATCAACTTCGTCGAGTCCGGCATCAACGTCCAGCCGGCGGCGCGCGCCGATACCTCGCATCAGGTCGATACCGCCGCCGACGGTGCTTCGCTTGCTGCCGAAGACGATTTCGGCCAGAGCTTCGACGTCGATGGCAAGCCGGAATTCGTTGCCCAGGACGCGCTCGGCGTGCTGGGCGAAGCGCTCGGTGCGCTCGACGGCGCACGGGCCGGGTTGGTGCCCGACATGTCGATCCTCGGTTCCTTCGTCGGCGAGCTGGGCGGCGTCTCGGGTTCGCTGTCCAGCCTGATCCGTTCGCCGCTGTCGCTGGCGTCGCGGATCATGGGCCTGTTCGGCGGGCTGCGCAGTTCCTTCACGTCGCCGCTCGATGCGTTGCGCGCGCTCAGCGGGTTTTTCTCGTACAGCTCGACGCGGCCGCCGGTGCCGCTGACGACGCCGTCGCGCCTGGCGCAGGCCGCCAACGTCGCGGCCGTCGAATCCCTGGTGCGGCGCGCCGCCATCATCGAATCGGCGCGCGCCGTGACGGCCGTCGATTTTGCCGCAACGGCGGCCAGTGATCGCGTGAGTTATCAGGAAGCCGTCGCGTTGCGCGAAAGCCTCGCCGATGCGCTCGAATCCGAAGCGGCCGCCGCACCGGCTGCGACGTACAACGCGTTGACCGATTTGCGCGTGGCGGTGGTGCGCGACATCACCGCGCGCGGCGCCGATCTGCCGCGCCTCTCGACGATCACCACGCCCTCGACGCTGCCGGCTCTGGTGGTCTCGTATCGCGCCTTCGGCGATGCGCGCCGCGCCGACGAGATCGTCGCCCGCAACGCGGGCATCGTGCGCCATCCCGGCTTCGTGGCCGGCGGCGTACCGCTGGAGGTGCTAGCCAATGGCTGACGTCGTTGCCTCCGGCAAAGCCGAGCTGACCGTCGATGGCCTGATCTACGGCGGCTGGCGACGCGTGGGCGTCACGCGCTCCATCGAGCAGATCGCCAACACCTACGAGCTTGGCGTGACCGAGCGCTGGCCAGGCCAGTCGTCGAGCCGGCCGATCCGGCCGGGATCGCCTTGCCGCGTGGCGCTGGATGGCGAAACCGTCATCACCGGATTCACCGACGACTCCGATCCTGCCTACGACAAGCAATCGCACGAACTTGAAATCAAGGGGCGCGATGCGACCGGCGACCTGGTCGATTGCTCGGCGATCTACAAGACCGGCCAGTGGTTCAACGCCACGCTCGACCGGATCGCGCGCGACCTCTGCGCGCCCTTCGGCATCAAGGTCATCAACGAGGCCGGTACGCTCACTCCGTTTTCCGACTTCAAGATCGAAGACAGCGAAACCGTATTCGAATGCATCGAGCGTGCGGCGCGCCTCAAGGCAGTGCTGCTGATCGCCGACGGCAAGGGCGGCCTCGTCATCACGCGTGCCGGTAAGAGGAAGGCACCGACCGCCCTGGTCGAGGGCGAGAACATCCTGGCGGCGCGCGGACATTTCAGCTGGAAGGATCGCCACTCGATCTATACGGTAAAGGGGCAGGAGCGCGGCACCGACGATTTCAGCGGCGAGAATGCCGCCGGACCTTCGGCCACGGTGCGCGACGAGGCCATCAACCGTTACCGCCCGTTGATCGTGCTGGCCGAGGCGCACGGCGCCCATGCCACGTTTCGCGACCGCGCCGAGTGGGAGCGCAACGTGCGCATGGGGCGCGGCAATCGCGCCTCGATCACCGTCCAGGGCTGGCGCGATGGCAGCGGCGCCCTGTGGCAGCCGAATACCTTGGTGCAAGTGCGCTCGCCGAAGCTATGGCTCGATGACGCCGAAATGTTGATCGTCGGTTGCGCCCATACGCTCGACGACAGCAACGGCACCCGCACGACGCTTTCCATCGCGCGCCGCGAGGCGTTCGACCTGGTCGCCGGCATCGGCAGCTCGAAGCTGGGCCGCAAGCTCAACGACAAGGAGCAAAAAGAGAAGAAGAAAAGGGGCGACGATTGGAGCGCGCTGTGAGCCGTGAATTCTCCAAGATGCTCGCCCCGCTTGTGCGCCGCCTGCGCCTGATGGCCTCGCGCGCCGTGTTGCAGCTGCTCAATGACGCGACCGGCATCCAGGTCGTGCAGGTCAAGCTGCTCGACGGCGAGGTGTCTGATGGCGTCGAGCGCTTCCAGGACTACGGCTTCACCGGCAATGCGCCTGCTGGGGCGGAAGGCGTGATGCTCTCGCTCGGCGCGGATCGCGCGCATGGCGTCGTCGTCGTTCTCGATCATCGCGCTTTCCGCCTCAAGGCCCTAGAGACTGGCGAGGTCGCCGTCTACGACGACCAGGGCCAGAAGGTTCATTTGACGCGCGATGGCATCGTGATCCACACGGCGAAGAAGTGCCGGATCGAGGCGATGGACATCGAGCTGCACGCCAGCCGCAGCTGGTCATGGGACGTCAATGGCTTCGGCGAACGCTGGACGTACATCGCCGACAACGAGTGGGAGCACAAGACCTGGCAGCAGTACGCCGTGGTCACGTCCGTTTCGCTGCCCATCAATCCGCCGGAGGGGCCGTGAGCGACATTCGCACGATCTTCGTCAGCTTCGAGCATGGCGCGGACTGGCTGCTTCAGCAGGCCGGCCTGGAAAACGACGACGGCCTTGAAACCGCCGTCGTCCTCTCGCTGTTCAGCGATGCCCGCGCCCGCGAAGGCGATGTCTTGCCGGCCGGCGCCGATCTGCGCGGCTGGTGGGCAGACGCCTATGCGGCCAATGTCGGCGACCGTCACGGTTCGCGCCTGTGGCTGCTGGCGCGCCGCAAGCAGCTGCCGGAGGTGTTGGCCGAGGCCAAGGGCTACGCCGAAGAGGCGCTGGCCTGGATGGTCGCCGACGGCGCCGCCAGTCGCGTCGAAGTCGTGGCATCCATCCCGCGACCGGAATGGCTGGGGCTGTCGGTCGCGATCCATCGCCCGAACGGCAACGTCGTCCGTTATCGCTTCGAGGCCCTGTGGGCTTCGCTCGCACACTGAGGTCAGCATGCCATTCACCCGCCCCGATCTCGCCACCTTGATCGCCCGCGCCGAGGCCGACATCGAGACGCGCCTGCCTGGCGCCGATGCGCGCCTGCGCCGCTCCAACCTCAATGTGCTGGCGCGCGTGCATGCGGCGGCCGCACACGGCCTCTATGGCTATCTCGACTGGGCTGCGCGCCAAGTTATCCCAGACACCGCGGACGCCGAAGAGCTGGCGCGCTGGGCCACCGTCTGGGGCGTCCAGCGCCGACTCGCAGCACCAGCCATCGGCAGCGTCACGCTTACGGGCGTCAATGGCTCGGTCATCGCGGCCGGTACGTCGCTGATGCGCTCCGATGGCGCCGAATACACCGTCGATGCCGAAGCCACTATAGCCGGCGGCCAGGCGGTCGTTGCCGTTACCGCAGTCGAAGCCGGCCAGGCGGGTAACGCTGTCGCGGCCTCCGTACTGAGTTTGATAACGCCGGTTATTGGCGTGAATGCAGCGGCGGTCGTCGGCGCGGGCGGCCTCACGAACGGTGCCGACATCGAGGGCGACGCGGCGCTGCGTGCTCGACTGTTGGCGCGCATCCAGGCGCCGCCGCACGGCGGTGCCGCTTACGATTACGTCGCCTGGGCGCTCGAAGTGCCTGGCGTGACACGGGCATGGGTCTATGCGCAGGAGCTGGGTATCGGCACAGTAACCGTCCGCTTCGTGCGCGACGACGACGCCTCATTGATCCCCGACGCCGGCGAGGTGGCGGCGGTGCAGGCGTATATCGACGCGCGCCGCCCTGTAACGGCCGACGTGTCCGTTGTCGCGCCTATCGCCGATGCTCTGGCCTACACCATCCATCTGAGCCCCGATACGGCGCCCGTACGCGCCGCTGTGGAAGCGGAGCTGCGCGACTTGCATCGGCGCGAGGCCATCCCGGCCGGTACGCTGCTGCTCTCACACATGCGCGAGGCGGTCTCGCTGGCGGCCGGCGAAACCGACAACGTCATGACGGTTCCGGCCGCCAACGTCGTCAGCGCCTCCGGGCACATTTCCACCTTCGGGGGCATCACGTGGGCATGAACGGTGCGGCCTACTTGGCGCAGCTTCAGGCGCTGCTGCCGCCCGGCCTGGCGTGGCCACGCGCTGCCGATGACACGCTTACCAAAGCGCTCGCGGCCATCGCCGACGATATGGCGCGGATCGACGAACGCGCGGCGCAGCTGCTCGACGAGGCCGACCCGCGCGCGACCAGCGAGCTGCTCGTCGATTGGGAGCGTATTGCCGGCCTGCCCGATCCGTGTGTCGTTGCTTCCGGTGCCACGCAAACAGTCGAGCAGCGCCGCGCCGCCCTGGTTGCCAAGCTCATCAGCCTCGGCGGCCAGTCGCGGCAATACTTCATCGACCTGGCGGCGGCGCTCGGCTATCCCGGCGCGACCATCGACGAGTACCGTCCCTTCACCTGCAACAGCAACTGCAACGACGCGCTGTGGTCCGAGGCCGACCGCTTCGCCTGGCAGATCAACCTGCCGTCAGCGGGCGGCACCTTCGTCATGAACAGCGACAGCCCCTGCGATTCGCCGCTGGCCGCGTGGGGCGATGAGGCGGTCGAGTGCCGTATCCAGCGCATCAAGCCCGCTCACACCACGGCGCTCGTCGCCTACGTTTAAGGAGTCACCATGCATCGTATCGACACTGCCACCAAATCAACCGACCTCTTCGGCGCTGGCAAGCACGGCTTCAAGGATGGCGACAAGGCCAATGCCAGTCCCGCCACCGATCTGACCGCCGCATTCTTCAACGACATCCAGGAGAACCTGGCCGGCGTCATCGAGGCGGCCGGCATCGCCCTGGTCAAAGGCGACTACACGCAATTGCGCGCCGCCATCCAGGCGATGATCGTTGGCGCGCAGAAGGCCGTCACGATCAGCAACGCCACCTTCGAGGCCAGCGTGGCCGACGGCGAGGTCGTGCGCTGGGACGCCGGCAATACCCGTTTCGACGAGGCTATCGCCGACGGCACCGTCAACAACCGCGCCGTGGGCGTTGCCGACGTGACGAACGCGAAGGTCTATATCTACGGCGAATGCGCGCTCTTCACCGGCCTGACGCCAGGCGCGCGTTACTACCTCAATGCCGCCACGCCTGGCGCGGTGGCCGATGTGGCACCGGCCGATGGCATAACGATTGGCATTGCGAAGAGCGCCACCACGCTGTTCGTCGATATCGACGCCCTGGGTGTCCAGTCCAACCAAGCCAACAACTTCAGCAAGGGCCAGTCGGGCACCGTCGCCGCGTTGCCTGCAACCACCGGAACGCTGACGTTCGACTTCACGGCGGCCAGCAACTTCTCCGGCCAAGTCACCGGGGCCTGCACATTCGGCAATGGCTACACCGTCCCCGGCGCCGGCAAGGCCACCTGGTTCTGCATTCGGGTGCAGCAAGACGCCGCGACGCTGCGCAATTGGGCGTTCGGCACCAACTGGCAATACACCGGCGGATCGGCCGCTATTCCAGCGCAAACGCAGACGCTGAACGCGTGGGATGAAATCCTTGGACAAGTGCTGACCGACGGGACGATCAGCTTTGCCGTGCGGAGCGACGTGAAGTCATGATCAACGGATGCCCGCACCCGATGATGATGGCCGCCGGCGGCCATTGGGACTCGCACTACAAGGTCGGCCACTCGGTGCGTCTGCGTCCTGCAGCGACTGGCAACCTATCGAGAGTCTTCGGAGTATCGACAAACGGCAAGAAATGGACGCTCTCGATCTGGCTAAGAAAGACGGGGCTTTCGCCAGCGATCGCCATGCCGATCCTCGGCGCGTATTCCGGCAATTCGGATTCTGGTTTTTTCGATGCTGACTTCGGCCCCGCTGATTCTCTAAGGGTATCCGGTTACAACACCTCTTGGCGCACGCCCGCGAAGGTGTACCGCGACCCGCTCGCATGGCCGCATCTGGTAATTTCCGCCGACACCGACAATGCAACCGCACAAAACAGGCTGCGCATCTACGATACCGGCGTCGAGATCACGGCGTTCTCGACAAACAACGCTGTCGCACTCGGGCAGCAGTTCGCGGTCAATGCTGCCGGCGTTACCCACTACCTCGGCTACAACCCTGGAATCGGCGGTGCCACGTACCTGGACGGATATATTGCCGAGGTTCGCTTCATTGACGGCGACGCCCTTGGGCCGGAACACTTCGGCCGTGTCTGCCCTGATAAAGGCCACTGGGAGCCGATCAATTACGCCGGAGCCTACGGCAACAACGGCTTCTATCTCGACTTCTCTGACAGTTCTGCCGCCACCAGTGCTGCGCTCGGCAAGGACCGCTCGGGCAACAACAACGACTGGACGCCGAACGGCGTCAGCGTCGCGGCGGGCGCATCTTGCGACTGGATGATGGAATCGCCGACGAATCGGCATTGCACGTTGAATTCACTCGCCTACCGTTACGGAGCCAACCACTCGACCGAAACGGATGGCCTCCTGACGTGCGCCGGGAGCCAACCTGGGGCCGCGACCTATTCGTACGGCAGCATTCAGTTCTCCACTGGGAAATTCGTGGCGGAAGCCATCGTCGGTAACGCCTCCGGCAGTTTCATGCTGGGCGTATGCAATCCGGGCGACGATAGCCAGTTGGCGGCCTACATCAATAGCGGGCAGAAGGTTGTAGGTGGCACCGTGTCAGCATATGGAGCGGCATTCACGACTGGCGATGTCATCGCAATCGAAGCCGACGCCGACGCCAAGACCATCGAGTTTTTCAAACAGACAGGTGGCGCTGGATCGTTCGTGTCTCAAGGGTTGTTCAGTATCGCGTCTCTCAAGTTCCCGCTCGTGTTTCACTGCCAGATGGACAACACGGCCAAATTCCATTGGACCTTCGGGCAGCGGGCGATGGGACATACCGCAAGTGCCGGATTCAAGACGCTCTGTGCCGCCAACGAGCCTGAGCCTGCAATCGCCAGACGAAGGTCTGCCTTCGTCGCTGTGGCTGACTCCGGCGCCAACATCGCGGCCACTCTGGCATCGGCTCGCGCGGGCTGGGCTGACTACATCGAAATCTTCAAACGGCTCGACGCCACGCCGGAGGGTTGGCGCTGGCGCTTCGCCTCCGACCCCGGCAACTATCTCGACAGCAGCAGCACGGCCGAGAAGGCCGCTTTCCCGGCTCTGGCGGGCACGTCATACGTCGGCTATGCGCTCAAGGTGTCGGCGCAGAATGGCGTCGCCACCGGTACGTTCGCCCACGTCAACGGCGTCGCCGACACGATCAACGATGGCCTCGGTACGGCGCGCAAGGCGATCATCTTGCGGCGCGAGAGCGTGGGCGGCGGCGATTGGGCCCTTTATCACCCCGACCTCACCGCGGGGAAACTGCTTTTCCTGAACCTGGGCGACGCCGAGGCAACCAACGCCACGATAAGCGGTGTAACTAGCAACGCCTTCGTTGCGGCGGCGGCTCTTTCAAGCGGCACGTATCGGTGGATTTCAATCGCAGAGTTGAGCGGCTTAATTCGCCTTGGACGTCATGTCGGCAATTATTCGACCGACGGCCCGATGGATTCCAGCGACCACTCTCCGGCGCTGGTGCTGATAAAGAACAAATCTCGGTCGGCTTGTACTTGGATTCTGCACGACAGTGTTCGCAGTCCATTCAACCCATCCAACAACACGATCTATCCGAACAATAACAGCCAAGAAAACGCATCCCTGAATGAAACGATTGACATGCTGTCGAGCGGATTCAAGTTGAGGAACATCAGCAGCGACATCAACTACACGGCCCCCGATGAATATGTCTATCTGTCCATCGGCCAATCATCCCGCTACGCAAACGCGAGGTAAACCATGCCCCATATGCACAACGGCGTCGCCATCGCCGACATCCGCCAAGGCGTCACCATCGACGACGTGTTCTACCTCTGGCCGATCAGCCCCGAGCGCCAGGCCGAGCTGGGCATCGTCTGGGAAGACGATCCCGCCAGCGCTCCGGTCGACGACCGCTACTACTTCAACAACGAGAGCGGCTTAGTGCGCAAGGAGCACGCGGACATCGTTGCCTCGATCTTCGATGACGTGAAGAAGCTGCGCGACGCGGCGACACAGACCGGTGGCTATCCGGTCGAGCACAACGGCACGATCTATTGGTTCCACTCCGACGCCTACAGCCTGATTCAGCAGCAAGGCCTGATTGCGGCCGCGATGTCGGTGGAGGCGGCTGGCGGCGACATGAGCGCGCCGCTGATTCCCGTACCGTGGAAGACGCTCGGTGGCATTCGTGTGCCGATGACGGCTACGCTGGCGCTCAAGCTGCTGCCGGCGAGTTTTGCGCAGCAGGGCGCGATCTTCAATTGTGCCGACGTGATCCTTGCGCAGCTAGAGGCCGCTGAGTTCCCTGAGACGGTAGACATTCATGCCGGCTGGCCTGCTGTATATAGGGCCGAAGCCCAGCCGGTGTAAGACGGCGCGACCGAACGTGGTGTTGGAGCACCGCGTCCGGCCGCCCTCGGCAGAAGCAGCCTGCGTCGGGCCAAGGCGCCGCACCGTGCACACGGCGGCGCGAAGCCTATCACGCGAAGGCATGACGATTGGAAACGATACGATGTGGTAGTTGCAATCGAAAACTGGCCGATGGTGAATTCACTCACCTGGCCATCAAGTGCCCCCGATGCGGGACACTTAATGTAGTGAAGGCCCTGCGCCTCAAACCCGAACGCCATCGAGCGTCTATCCGAAAGGAAACGACCGATGGCAAGCAACAGCAAGACTCGCAGTACGATCCTTAACAATCAGTGCATCACCCTGCCAGGCGCCGACCTCTATCGGGGCGACTGCCTGGCAGTGTTGCCGGCTCTGGCCGGCCCGTTCGACGCGGTGGTTACTGATCCGCCCTACAGCTCTGGCGGCCAGTCGAAGGGCGACCGCGCTCGCGGCACCGGCGAGAAATACCTCAACTCCGAAGCAACCAAGTTCCCCGATTTCTTGGGCGACAGCAAAGATCAGCGCGCCTACCTTCACTGGTCGGCTCTGTGGATGGGCCTGTGCTTCGAGCGCCTGGTCGATGGCGGCCTGATGATCGTTTTCAGCGACTGGCGCCAGCTCCCCGTTACAACGGACGCCATGCAGGCGGCCGGCGTTACCTGGCGGGGCATTGCCGTCTGGGATAAGACAGGCGGCTCTAGGCCCTACAAAGGCGGCTTCCGTAGCCAGGCTGAATACATCGTCTGGGGCAGTAAAGGCTCGCTCAATGGCGAGCGCTATTCACCTGGTGTGTTTCGGTTCAACCCGCAGGCTGGTGGCAAGCTGCACCAGGTAGGAAAGCCGCTGCCGCTGATGGACGAGTTAGTGGCGGCCTGCGGCCCGCGCATCCTCGATCCGTTCATGGGCTCTGGCACAACGGGCGTGGCTGCGCGGGCGCAGGGGAAGCACTTTACCGGGATCGAAGCCAGCCGGCACTACTTCGACGTGGCTGTGAGGCGTTTTAGCGGTGGATGACCTGTGCCAAAAGCCGCGCAAAACTATGCCAAAACGCGCGCGCGCTTACAACGGCACGCCGGAAGGTATAGACGAGTCGCTCCCCCTTCTGCTCCGGCCCCTCGATGGAAGCCGTCGTGATCTCGGGGTAGGTGGCGGAATAGACATCCCGCACCTGCTCCGGGGTCAGGTCGCTTCCGGGGTCGGGCAATGCGATGCCGTTGTAGGCGAAGGAACGAAGCAGCTTCTGAACGGTAATGGTCATGATCGCCTCCTCATGCGAAAAGGTTGTCTTCAACCGGGACGTCCACAACTTCGGGCGTCTCGATCTCTTCGTCATCACCGCCATCGGCCGCCACCGTCACTTTGGCCGCGGCGCCTTTCCTGATCGCGCCTTCCGCCTTCTTGCCGGCGTCTTTCTTCGCCGCCTCGATAATGGATCGAGTCGCTTCCAGTTGCTCGGCCAGCGATTTGTGCTCTTCGGCATAGCTGCGGAGCAATCCGACGAACTGCGCGTCAAGCTCTTCCGGCGTACCCGTGAGCACGAGCGGTATCGCCAGCGCTTCGGCATCCTTGGCATCCTTCGGCGTCGGCCTCACCGTGACGGTGATCGCACCATCCCGACCGGACGACAGGGTGACCGCCAGCGCCGCGCAGCCTTCCAACAACGATTTGAGTTCCTGAAAAAACATGGTGGTACCTCCAATAGAAAATGCAGGCGCACCACGACCCTTGCGGGGATCGTGGTCCCCGCGTTGGGTTGAAATGGAACTGGCCTACTCGACGTTGAAGCGCATCGAGCGCGGCACCTTGCCCTCATAGGGGAAGGCCGCCACATTCAGAAGCGCCTTGATGATCTCGTCCTTCTTTCCGCTCATGGCCTTGGCAAATGCCCCGCCCATGGTGGCTTTCAGTCCGATCTCGTCGCACATCGCCTCGATTTCGCTCTTGGTGAGCAGCTTCAGAAAGTCTTCGCAGAGCTTCCAGTGCCGCGCCAGATCGATATCGAGGTACTTGAGGAGTTGAACCAGGGTTTTCTCCTCAATGCCATCGGCCGCCGATGCCGCCAGTCCGAGGAACATCTTTTCCCGAACCGCTTCATCCGACTGCGCGATGACCTGTGCCGCCTCGTCGGCCTTGAACGTGAAGCTCGCATAATCCTGCTTCACGAGCGCGCTCAATGCCTTCGTCAGCTTGGTATCGCCGATATGCCGGGCATTGCCTGACAGCGCGAGCGCAATGAGCACCGTGAGATTGCTCTCTCGATTACCCATCAACTCCCGCCGCAGCGCTTTGCGCCATACCTCCAGCCGATAGTCCTTGACCCGTTGCGAGTCCTGGACCTTGGCTTCAGTTTTGGCGCCCGACTTGACAGACGACTTGGACGTCGAGGCAGTCTTGCCGCCCGTTCCCTTGCTCGAACTCGCCGCTGGCGCGTTTTTCTCCTTCTCCGCCTTGATGCGCAGCGCCACCTTCTTGGCATTGCAGGACGCATCGAAACACAGATCGGGATAGACGTTCCCCAGCTTGCCAGGCACCGCGGAAATGGCGGCGCCAAAGTTCTTGCAAGCACGGCAGGCTTTCGCCTGATCGTCGCCGACGCCGGTATCGCCCTCCGCCACAAGTCGCAGCAAAGTGAAGTTTTCTCCGGGGCGAACAATCCGAATGGTCGGATAGTCGTCACTCAGAGACGCCTTCTTGGCATCCAGCGCCGCCTCGGCTTTCGCATCAAAGCATGCCCCGTGGGTACAGTGCCCTGTCGCAATCGCCTCGCCGAAGAGCGCCTGCTGGTTCCCCGAGTTATGGGGACA
>CAZWFC010000044.1:0-19736 GCA_964632965.1 uncultured Rhodocyclaceae bacterium | reverse complement strand
GGCCGAGCAGGGCGCCGCGCGCTGCGCCGCCGCGCTGCTCGCCACGCTCGGCAGCGCAGAGGGGCAATGGGTGCTCGCGCCGCGCGCCGATGCCGCCGCGGAACTGGCGCTGGCCAGCCTCGACGGGCGGCGCATCGCAACGCAGGTCGTCGACCGGACCTTCGTCGAGGACGGCGTGCGCTGGATCATCGATTACAAGACCGCCGCTGTCGCCGGCGCGGACGATCTGCAGGTCCACTCCGAGCGCTATCGTCCCCAGCTCGAAGGCTATGCGGCCTTGTTCCGCGACGAGGGCTTGCCGCTGCGCCTGGCGATTTTCTACGCCGCGGCCGGGCGGCTGGTAGAGTATCGGGACCATCACTGAGACCGTCCCATGCCCGTCAGTCTTGAAGGAAAGCTCGTCGTCGCGCTGTCGTCCCGCGCCCTCTTCGATTTCGAGGAGGAGAACCGCGTCTTCGAGGACCGCAACGACTCGGCCTACATGGCATTGCAACTGGAGCGCATGGAACTGCCGGCGCTGCGCGGCGTCGCCTTTCCGCTGGTCAAGAAGCTGCTGGCCTTCAACGCCGACGGCAATCACCGCGTCGAAGTCGTCATCCTGTCGCGCAACGATCCGGTATCGGGCCTGCGCGTGTTCCGCTCGGCCGAGGCGGCCGGGCTGTCGCTCGAACGCGGCGTGTTCACGCGCGGCAGGCCGCCTTACCACTACCTCGCGCCGCTCGGCGCGCACTTGTTTCTTTCCGTTTTCGAGGACGACGTGCGCGGCGCGCTCGCAGCCGGCTTTCCGGCGGCGCGCGTCTATCCGCAGTCCTTCGTCGATGCCGACCGCCATCCGGACGAGGTGCGCATCGCCTTCGACGGCGATGCTGTGCTGTTCTCCGACGAGGCCGAACGCATCTACAAGGCCGCAGGCCTGCCGGCCTTCCAGGAACACGAGGTTTCGCACGCGCGCCGGCCTTTGCCCGACGGTCCGTTCAAGCCGCTGCTGGCCGCCCTGCATCGCCTGCAGGCGGCGAGCCGGGAGTCGCCGATGCGCATCCGTACCGCGCTCGTCACGGCGCGCAGCGCGCCGGCTCACGAGCGCGCCGTGCGTACCCTGATGGACTGGAACATCGCCGTCGACGAAGCAATGTTCCTCGGCGGGCTGGAGAAGGGCCCCTTCCTCAAGGAGTTCCAGCCCGACTTCTTCTTCGACGACCAGCCGAGCCATTGCGAATCCGGCGCCAAGGCCGGGCCGACCGGGCATGTCGTCAGCGGCATCGCCAATTCGTGAGCGACGCTCCGCCGTTGCCGGGGGTGTTCCCGCGCGTGCCGGCACCGACTCTTTTCCAAGGCTGGCGGCCGGCTCGCCTATAATGCCCCTATCAATGAAAACGTTATTTGGCCGTCTGTTTCGCCGGGCCGGGGATGCACAGGCGGCAGGGGCGGGAGAGTACGGATGACCATGGTCGTGCTGGACGAGTTGCAGACGGAACGTGTCGCGTCGGTTCTCGATGCATGGCGGCAGGACGGGGTGGGATTCCACGTCCTCGCATTGCTGCCGGAACCGGAAAAACTCAAGGTCGGCGCACTGCAGGAGGCCTGTCGCGCAGCGGGTGTCACCCTGGCCGGCGGGGTGTTTCCCCAGTTGATACACGATGGCGCCTTGTCGGACCGCGGCGCGGTGCTGTTGCGGGTAACCGGGGCGCCGCCGCCGCTGCTGCTCGAAGCGGTCGGCAACACGGATGCCGTCGAGCGGGTCAGCGCCGCCATCGTCGCTTATGTCGAGAAGAATGTCGGCGATGCGCAAGACGCTTCCCTGTTCTGCATGTTCGATGCCCTGGTGCCGAATATCGCCACCCACCTCGACGACTGGTATCTGCGCTTGGCCGATCGCGTGCGCTACTTCGGCGCGAATGCCGGCAACGAACGTTTTGTCTCCGAGCCCTGCCTCTTCGACGGCGAGCGTTTCGTCGCCGATGCCGTGCTGGTCCAGTTGCTGCCGAACCATCTCGGTGCCTGCCTCGAACACGGCTACAGCGTTCCCGATCATGCGATCACCGCAACTTCCGCGACCGGCAACGCCATCGTGCAGATCGACTGGCGGCCGGCGCTCGACGTCTATCGCGAGATCATGCAGACGCAGTACGGCGTCGCCATCGATCGCGACAACTTCTATACCCACGCCGTGCATTTTCCGTTCGGCATCCTGCGTGCGGATGGCGAGGTGTTGGTGCGGATTCCCGTGGCGCTGGGCGACGCGGGTGAAATTATCTGTGTCGGCGAAATCGAGCCCAATTCGGTGCTGACCCTGCTCGATGCGCGCAGCGGTTCGAAACTCGCCGCCGCGGCCCTCGCCGGCAAGCTGGCGGAGCAGGGCGGTCTGGCGGCCGGCTGCGACCTGCTGTTGTTCTACTGTGCCGGACGCCGCATGCACGTCGGCGCGGGCGTCGACGCAGAACTGGCCGACGTGGCGCGCGCGACGAACGCGGCACAGGTGGTGGGCGCACTTTCTCTCGGCGAGATCGGCGGGGCGCATACCGACGGTTATCCCCTGTTTCACAACGCCACCTTGGTGGGGGCGCCATGGTCCAGGCGGTAAATAGCGTCCAGGCATTGTCGGTTCTGTACGACCTGGCGCTGACCATCGGCAGCGAGGTCACGCTCGACGCCTTGCTGACCCGCACCCTGCAACGCTTCCTCTACCACACCGGCTTTCCCGCCGGCGTGGTCTATTCCGGGGCCGCGAACCTGTCCGATCCGGAATGGAAGGAAGTCCGCATGGAGGCGTCCATCGGCAACTACGCCCTCGTCAAGCGCAAGGGAGAAACGCTGCGTCTGCCGGCGGTGCTGGTAGACAAGACGGCGCTGTTGGCCGAGATGCCGGAGCCGCTCGCGGTCTTTCCGGCGCGCAAGCCGTACCGGTTTTTTCTGCGTCTGCCGATCGAACACTTCGGCGGCGTCCTGCTGCTGAGTCCCGAAGCGCCCGGCTCGGCACTGCCGCTGACGGAACTGTTCATGCCCATCATGTCGCGCCTGGCGACGGCGATCTCGCTGTGCCAGCGCATCCGGGATCGGACCGAGGCGATGGAAAGGGCCAACCACGAGCTGGAGGCGTTTTCCTATTCGGTTTCGCACGACCTGCGCGCCCCGCTGCGGGCCATCGACGGCTTCTCCCAGATATTGCTCGAAGACTATGGCGGCAAGCTCGACGACGAAGGCCGGCACCTGTTGTCGGTGGTGCGTTCCAACACCGTGCGCATGGGCCACCTGATCGACGACATCCTCGATTTTTCCCGCATGGCGCGGCGCGACATGGAGGCCATGCCGATCGACATGGACAAGCTGGCGCGGGAAGTCGCCGCCGAGCTGCAGGCCGCGACGCCGGAGCGCTCGATCCGCTTCGACATCGCCGAATTGCCGGCGACACATGGCGATCGCGCCATGATTCGGCAGGTGCTGGTCAATCTGCTGTCGAACGCCGTCAAGTTTACTCAGCCGCGCCAGGATGCCGTGATCGAGGTTCGCTGCCGAATCGAGTCGCGCGACGCCATCTACTCGGTCAGGGACAACGGCGTCGGCTTCGACATGAAGTACGTGGACAAGCTGTTCGGCGTTTTCGAGCGCCTGCATGGTCGCGAACAGTTCGAGGGAACGGGCATCGGACTGGCCATCGTCAAACGCATCGTCACGCGCCATGGCGGCCGGGTCTGGGCCGAGGGCGCGGTGGATGCGGGCGCGACGTTCTATTTCGCCTTGCCGGTCACGGATCGCTGACGCATGGCCAATCGGGAGCGATGGTTCCAGCCCGGCAGCCAGACCGCGTCGTTCCCGGCGCGGCTGCTGGCGGGCGGACTGTTGCTGAATCTGTTCGTTTTCGGACTGGTGGCGCACTCGCTGTATCAGAGCCGCCTCCAGTATGTCGATCAGGCAACGGTTTCGGCGGCGAGCATGTCGCACATGCTCGCGTACCAGCTCGGCGGTTCCATCCGCAGCATCGACCTGGCGATGTCAGCGATAGGCGACGAATACACGCGGCAGCTTTCAGGCGGCGGCGTCAACGGCGCCGACCTGAACCGTTATGTTTCCCGCCTGCATACGCGCCTGCCGTATCTCGATGCATTGCGCGTCGCCGACAGCCTGGGGATCGTGGCCTATGGCAGCGACGTGCCGCCGGGGTCGCAGACGAACGTTGCCGACCGCCCGCATTTCCTGCGCCTGCGCGACGATTCGGACGTGGGACTGGTGGTCTCGGCGCCGCAGAAGAGCCGCGTCAACAACAAGCTGGTGCTGGTTTTCGCCCGCCGTATCGGCGGTCCGGGAGAGCCTTTCGGCGGCATGGTGTTTGCGCCGATCGCCATCGAACAATTGACGAACCTGTTTTCCGGCGTCGATATCGGCCGGTACGGCTCGGTTTCGCTGCGCGATGCGAATCTGCGGGTCCTGGCGCGCTATCCAGTGCCCGCCGATGCCGAAAAATCGATCGGGCAACCGCTGGCGGTGCCGCCGTTGCAGGCGATGATCGAAGAGGGGCACGACGTCGCGGTCTACACGACGGATCGCACGCTCGATGGCGTCGAACGGACATTTTCCGTGCGCCGGATCGCCGGCTTGCCCCTCTATATCGTCGTCGGCCGGTCCGCCGGCGAATCCCTGGCGCCATGGCGCGATCAGGCCGCCAGGCTGCTCGTGTTGATGGCCCTGTTCTTTGCGGCCACGGTGGTAGCGTCGCTGCAGATATACCGCGGCTGGCTGCGGCGCGAGGCGGCGACCGCCGAACTCGCGCGCGCCGAAGAGAATCTGCGCCTGCTCAATACCCAACTGGAACAGCGCGTGGCCGAGCGGACGACGCTGCTCGAAGCCGCCAACAAGGAACTGGAGGAGTTCTCCTATTCGATGTCCCACGACATGCGCACTCCGCTGCGGGCCATCGACGGCTTCTCGAAGATACTGCTGGAGGAACACAGTGCAAAGCTCGACGACGAAGGCCGGCGCCTGCTGCATGTCGTGCGCGACAACGGCCGGCGCATGGCGCGGTTGATCGACGACATCCTGCTGTTCCTGCATCTGGGCAAGCGGAAGATGGATTGCGGCCCGGTCGACGTCGGCTTGCTGGCGCGGGAAGTCTTTGCGGAATTGCAGGCCGCGGCTCCACAACGGCGCCTGCGCCTGGATCTGGACGAACTGCCCGTCGCCTGGGGCGACCGCGGCATGATCCGGCAGGCCGTGCTGAACCTGTTGTCGAATGCCGTCAAGTTTTCGTCCGGGAACGAGGACGTGACAATTCGGTTAGGCAGCGAGGCCGAAGAAGAGGAAAATAGCTACTACGTAAAGGATAGCGGTGTGGGATTCGACATGCGCTACGCGAACAAATTGTTCAAGGTATTCGAACGGGTGCACCCGACGGGCCAGTACGAAGGCACGGCGATCGGTCTGGCCATAGTCAAGCGTATTGTCGACCGTCATGGCGGCCGGGTGTGGGCGGAGGGAAAGGTCGGCTCCGGCGCGACCTTCCATTTCACTTTGCCGAAAGTGAAGGGATGACATGGAGAACACAATGGACGTCGTCGAGATTCTGATGGTCGAGGATACCGAGGCCGATGCCGAACTGGCGATCCGGGCCTTGCGCAAGCGCGGCATCGCCAACCATTTGGTCTGGGTGAAGGACGGCGCCGAGGCGCTCGATTTCATCTTTGCCGAAGGGGCGTATGCCGGGCGCAATCTGGGCGACGGACCCAAGGTGGTGCTGCTGGATTTGCGCCTGCCGAAGATCAGCGGCATCGAAGTGCTGCGCCGGGTGAAGTCGGATGCACGGACGCAGCGGATTCCGGTGGTGGTACTGACCTCCTCGAAGGAAGACGTGGATCTGGACGAGTGCTACAAGCTCGGCGTGAACAGCTACATCAGCAAGCCCGTCGAGTTCGACGAATTCGCCCGCGTGGTCGGCGAATTGGGGCTTTACTGGCTGCTGGTGAACAAGGCGCCGCATTCGTGAGCGTGTATGGATAGGAAATTGCAGATCCTCATGCTGGAGGATGAACCGCTCGACGCCGAACTGGCGGAGCGCGAGTTGCGCAAGGCCGGTGTGGTGTTTACGCCGCGGCGCGTGGAAACACGCGAGGATTTCGTCGCCGCGCTCGGCGAGTCGTGGCCCGACGTCATCCTTGCGGATTACAAGCTGCCGGCCTTCGACGGCCTCGCCGCGCTCGGCATCGCGCGCGAAATGGCGCCGGCGGTTCCCTTCATCTTCCTGTCGGGCGCCATGGGCGAGGAATTCGCCATCGAGACGCTGCATCAGGGTGCCGCCGACTACGTGCTGAAGGGGCATCTGAGCAAGCTGGTGCCGGCGGTCAATCGCGCCTTGCTGGATGCCGACGAACGGCGCCGGCTCACGGAGGCGGAGGAGTCGCTGAAGGAGAGCGAGGAACGCTTCCGCAACATGGCGGAATCGGCGCAGGACGGTATCGCCATCATCGACCAGGAGGGCCTGATCACCTACTGGAATCCCGCCGCCGAGCGCATGTTCGGTTACGGCAAGCAGGAATTGCTGGGCATGAACATGCATCGCCTGCTGGCGCCGCTACGCTACCGCGACGCCTACGAAAAGGGCTGGCCGCATTTCCGGCAGACCGGGCAGGGGAAGGTGATCGGCACGACCTTCGAGGTTTCCGGCATCAACAAGGAAGGCGCCGAATTCCCGGTCGAGGTCTCCATCTCGTCGGCGCCGATCAACGGCCAGTGGCATGCCATCGGAATCATCCGCGACATCAGCGAGCGCAAGCGCGCGGAACAGGCCTTGCGCCGGAGCAACCGTTTCCTGCGCACGCTGAGCCGCTGCAACGAAACCCTGGTACATGCCGACGACGAGAACGGACTGCTGCAGGAGATGTGCCGCGTCGTCGTCGAGGTCGGCGAGTTCGCGCTGGCCTGGGTCGGCTACATCGAGGACGGCGGCCTGATGCGGCCGGTGGCGACGTTCGGCGTGAATGCCGCCGCGTACATCGGCGAACTGCCGATCGACTGCCAGGAGGCGACCGGGCTGTGCCGGCCTTCCGTGCGCGCGGCGCTGTCGGGCGAAATCCAGGTGGTGCCGGACATCGCGCGTGCCGACTGCCTGCCCTGGCGGGACCGTGCGCTCGACTGCGGCTACCGTTCGGCCATTACCCTGCCGCTGCGGGCGGAGGGGAGGGTCATCGGCACCTTGAACATCTATTCGCCCGAGGTCGGCGGCTTCGGCGAGCAGGAAGTCGGCTTGCTGTCGGAACTCGCCGGCGACCTCAGCTTCGGCATCATCACCCTGCGGGTGCGCGAGGCGCGGGAAGACGACGCCCGCAAGCTGGAAAAAGCCCTGGAGGACACCATCCAGGCCATCGCCACCACCATCGAGGCGCGCGACCCCTACACCGCCGGCCACCAGAAGCGCGTTGCCCAGTTGGCGGCGGCGATTGCGCGCGATATGGGGTTGTCCGAACTGCGCATCACCGGGGTGTTGCGCGGCGCCGAGATTCACGACATCGGCAAGGTTTATATACCGTCCGAGATTCTCAGCCGCCCGGGCCGCCTGACCGAGCCGGAATTCAGCCTGATCCGCATCCATCCGCAGGTCGGCTACGACATCGTCAAGGAAATCGATTTCCCGTGGCCGATTGCGACCATGATCCTCCAGCACCACGAACGCCTCGACGGCAAGGGCTATCCGGCCGGCGCCACGGGCGATGCGGTCATCCTGGAGGCGAAGATACTGGCCGTCGCCGACGTCGTCGACGCCATGGTTTCCCATCGTCCCTACCGGGCCGCCCTCGGGCTCGATGCCGCGCTGGACGAGATCGAGCGGCACCGCGGCGTCCTCTACGATGCGGTGGTGGTCGACACCTGCGTCGCCCTTTTCCGCGAAAAGGGCTTCGTGTTTGTCTAGCGGCTGCGTCGCGGCCGGTGGCCGCCGGCTTGAGACCGTGCTGCATGCGGCACGCCGCGCCGACCGCCCGGCAATGCCGGGACGACCCAGATCGACCGCATCGCCGAACTTGCCGTCACACTGACCGCGCCTTTGTCGGTGTTGAAGACAGTTTCTTCGAACGCGCGGTTCGCACAACGGGGGAGGGCGGGTTGAAAGCATGATGATCGATGTCCGGATGATTGGACTTATCCATGAAGACATGACTGTCACGGCAATTCTCAATATGATGTCGCCCTTCTCGAACTTCTTCGCTCGATCATCGGATCAAGAAAATTTACGCCATGAACTACGCAAAAATCGTCGGTCTTTTTGTTGTCGCATTCCTGCTGAACCGCGCTGCTCCGGCGATTCTCGAACGCCTGGTTGCACTCGGGGGCACGGAAACGGCCATTGCCAATTCGCTCTGGTGCCTGGGGTTGTTCCTGGTATTCGGCTGGGCATGCAGCAAGTTGTCCGAAGGCACCATTTTCCCCAACTTCACCCTGCAGCTTCTGGTCGGGATCGTCCTGCACGACGCCCTGGCACCCATTGCCGCGGAGGTCATGCTGGCGGTGGTGGTCTGTACCGCTCTTGCGGCCATCATCCTGAAAGGCGGCGGCGACGAGGTGGACCGGCGCGATTTCGTGAAAATCGCCTTTCCGACCATGATGATCGCCGTCGTCGGCTATCTGATCACTTTCTTCGTCATGTTCCCCATCCTGATGGCGCTGGGGCTGAACGGCAAGACCGCCGCCTTGCTGGCGGCCATTCTCGGTTCCACCGATCCGGCGGCGCTGATTCCGACGCTGAAGCGGATCGTCTTCAAGGACGAGTACCGGCGGCTCTCCGATGTCGCGATCGCGGAAAGCGCTCTCAACGATGCCGTCGGCGCCATTTTCACCGCTGCCGTCGCGTCCATGGCGCTGGCCGGCACGTCGCTGGATTCGCTGGGCGGACTGGTTTCCGGACTGTTCAGCGCGGAAAACATGCTGCACTTGGGAGGGCAATTCCTGTTCGGCACCATCGCCGGCATCATCGGCTGGGGTGCGATGTACGCCTATGAAACCTACAAGGCGCGGGACAACGAGCGCGAAGTCGGCGAGACCGCCTACGATTTCGCGATCGTGCTGGCCGTTCCGCTGGTGACCTTCCTGCTGGCGCAGGTCATTCATGGCAACGGCTTCCTGGCCGCCTTCGTCGCCGGCCTGCTTGCCAACTATAACCATGGCAAGGAATACTTCCATAAGACTCTGCACACCATGGAGATCAAGGTCGAGAGCATCGCCAAGCCGACGATCTTCATGATGGTCGGCCCTTTCGTCGCGCTGAACGACCTGTTGGATACCGCACTTCTGGGCCTGCTGGTGTCGCTCGTCTTCATCCTCGTCGCCCGCCCCGTCGCCGTCATGCTCTCCATGCTGCCGACCGATCTCAGCATGAAGGACAAGCTCTTTCTGAGCATCGTGCGGGAAACAGGCGTGATACCCGTCGTTCTGGCCGTCATCACCGCCGCCCAGTTTTCGGAACTCACCCAACTGCTTCCGCTGACCGCCTGGGTGGTCATCTGGACCCTGACCCTGCTGCCTGCGATCACACCCTGGTGGTCGAGAAAGCTGGGAATCGTGCAATAGCCGAAAACCGGCAGAGCAGATCGAGACGATAATTGTGGCGATCGGACGCTTCAGCCGGATGTCGATCAACGGAATCCGGGCTGATTCGTGCAACCAAGGCAAGGACAGCAAGAGATGAATCGACTGGGCGTACTCGTAATCGTTGGCGCATTGTCAGGACTCGGCGGCTGCGCCACTCCGCCCACAAAAACCACCGGCACCGATTCCGGAACATCCGCGTCGGTGGCAAGGAACTCGGGGCAGGTCGCAGCCGAGCGCGACAGGCGAGTCGCCTCTGGCGTCGTTTCCGCCCCGAAGCAACCGACCGCGCCGAGACTCGCGTTGCCTTGGAACGATTCGGCCTCCATACCGGACGCCGTGATCAAAATCGATCCGGGAACGGGAAAGCTGACCCCGGAAATGGAAGGCCGATTGATCGGCATTGTGGATGAGGCCAAGCAAAACGACCATACCATCATCCGCCTCGAATGCTATGTCCCGGAGGGTGGGAGCCCGTCAATGAATCTCGGGGTCGCGGACAGGACACTCCAGATTGTCAAGGATCGTCTCCAGGAACTCGGTGTTTCATCGCGACGGATATTGCTGGCCAGCTTCGGGTCGGAATACGACGAGGAACGCGATCCGCACCGGCATTGGGTGGAAATTTACCTGCTCAAGTCCGGCTACCCAACCGCGCAATAGTCTTTCAGCGATTCCCGCAATAATCGATTCCGCCGATCTTTCACCATTCTATATTTAACATAATATACATTGTGCCAATGTCATATTTGAGGATTGGCGCAGCCTCGGCGCGGGGCGCTGTCGCTATAAATGTGACAAAGGACAGTGCAATCGTCATAACGACGATGGCGGCATGTCGGACGAATGGCGCGAGATAAGCGCGCTTTTCGGGATTCTTTTCCGTCACTAAATCGCTAGCCGCGACGACCGTCCATCGGTCGATTCCGAGTATTTCACCTAACTTGCCACATGCATAAGTCGGTAGGCCACGCCTACCGGCTTTTGCATCCGTCAAAGCATTCGGGCTAACGCGCAAAGCGTTAGCGAGTTCTTTCTGCTCGGCGAAATGCTCGGCGGCAGACTCAATCATTTGGCGCAAATCCATATCTATCTCCGGGGTATTGACAACACTCAAAAAGAAGTGTTACCGTTCGGCGGCACTCAGATAAGAGTGTTCTCGTTTCTGAGTGTTGAGGCCCTTATAAGCCTTTCCACCATAGCGGTCAAGGGGAGCGGATTTTGCAGGCACTACAGCGCATGCCGGGGTCATACGAAACCACATGGTTGCGTGGCCCGTTTCCGATGGCAGAAAAACAGCGCTTGGACAGGTTCTGTCTCGAAATGCGCCTGCGCCACGGCATGCACTACGGCGAAACCGTCGCCGCGTGCCTACTGGTCGGCCTTCGCTCCCTCCAGTCTTCCGGGAATGTTCCTTACAACGTCTTAGCGACGGTCAGGGGTTTCTAAATGGCGAAGTACCGCGCACCCGAACCATTCATCAGCGATGAAATCCTCAAGCGGGCCATATTCCGGCCTGTCGAGCCGGTGAGGATCGCGAGGCGGGCGGCACCGTGGGCCGACTTGGGGTGCGAAGCGCCCCTTCGGCCTGCGGTGCCCCCCCCCAAGGTAACACGGGGGGAAAGGGCGGCAGAGCTCGTAGTGAGCGAGGGAAAGCTAGTCGAGATACCGGCCCGTAGAGGGTGGGGTGGTGGGGCAGCAATAATTGACTGGCTCAACGTCACGATGGATGAGTCCAGTTTTTATTGGGGAGACAACGGCGTCCCGGTCACGGATGACCAACTCATCATAGAAGTCTCCATCTACTGTGAATCCATTTTTGGATTCGGCATCACTGCCAAGCGGGACAAGGGTGCGAACTTCTATCACCGCTCGTGGGAACTCGGGGAAGGCCTCGGGATGGTCTGCTACGGCGGTCAGCGCGACACCGTGCTGATATCCCTGTCTGGCGAAGGCTGCGGAGCAGCAAAGCCCGGCTGGGAGAACCGGCTCTATCAGTTCTTGGAGCATCAGGCCAAACGTCCGCGCATTACGCGGGTCGATTTGGCGCATGACGATTTCAACGGGTCGCGGTATTCCTGCGACAAGGCCGTCGCCGATTTCGATGCCGGGCTTTTCAATGCCGGGGGCCGCACTCCGGACATTGAACAGCGTGGCAACTGGAAGACCCATAACGGCAAGGGTCGGACGGTCTATGTCGGCAACCGCAAGAATGGCAAGTTCGCCCGTATCTACGAAAAAGGTCGCCAGCTTGGCGACAAAGAATCGGAGTGGGTTCGCGTCGAGGTCGAATTCAAGTCAGTAGATCGCGAAATCCCGCACGATGTCCTCATCGACGCGGGCGCGTATCTGGCAGCGGCCTATCCGGCCTTTGCATGGATCGAAGCCAGACAAAAACGCATCAAAACCACCAAGAAGGAACAAGCCTTTACCTACCAGCGAATGCTGGAATGGTTGCGCCATCAGTGCGGTGCGTCGCTCTGGTTCGCATGCGAAATCGAAGGCGGGGCCGACAAGCTCTTAGCCAAAGTCATGCGCGAATTTGATTTTCCCAAGTCGGTGAAGGGTCTGAAGGATTGGACCCTTGTAGGTGTTCCGATTCACAAGCAGCAGCGGGTGCCGATTGGTCCCGGTCAATACGTTCAGTTCGCTTAATCACTACAGGAGATTCAAAAATGGAAATGCAGATTCGTGTTCTCGGTGCCCGCCAGTTCAACGACACCATTGAAGGCAAAGCTTACAACTTCACCAAGCTTCGCCTCGAAATGCCCGTTCCGCGCAACTCGAAAACGGAATGCGGCACCAACGTCGTCGAGGCGATCTTCGGTGAAGCGTCGGCCTATGCCGAAGTCAGCAAGATCAAATTCCCCTGCATGTGCACGGTCGATCTGGAGAACACCTCGCGCGGTTTCGATGTGTATCCGTGGTGTTGGTGCCGAGCGCGGTCATGGCCGCAGTGGCCTCGGCCGGCAGAACGGCATGCGCCTGCGAACCGATGACGGCCAGAGCGGAACCGACAGCCGCCGACTTGGCATAAGCGGACTGACGGAGACGAGCAAACGTAGTTTTCATGTTGTTCTCCAAAAGGTTGATGTTAAAAATTTAGGACACCGCATCAACGGCATCCCGAAATCGAGTGAGAAGGAACCCACCCGCAAACCCAAGCACCCACGCCGTGAAAAGCTGACCGACGAGAAGCGCGATATCCGTGGCAGTCATCGCTTGTATCCCGAGTGCCAGCCGGCGACGACCGCGAAGAAAAGCACCGCAATCCACACAAGAGACTGCGGCGACCATTGATCCATTTGAGCAGCCGAACAGGCCGGCATCTGAGTCGTGCCGGTGCGCGTCGTTGCCGACGATCCGGACAGCGGTCGATTAATAATCGACCACGACACCAAGCCGCTGCCATTTGCCGTCGGCGCCGCTGTGAATGTATTGATGCCACCGGAACTTACAGACGGAACCGACAAGGCGATGCATTGCGCTCCGGTCGTCGTGTGGCGACTAATCTGGATGTTCATCTGGATGGTCTTTTCGCTCCACATAATCGGGCTACATATACCCGTCTTCCTGATCGTCCCATAGTCGATGATTTCGAGGCTATCGGGCGAGGTCAGGATGGTGTTGTCGAAGACGATAACGGCATCATCGTCATGGATGAGACAAGCACCTTCTTCAACTCGCGTGCCTATGGTGACAAAACTCGCCAGCCCATGCTGGATTGGTTAGTCCATTCTCGCAAGCTCGGCTGGGACGTGTATTACATTTGCCAAGGTCTAGCGCAGATCGATAAGCAGCTCCGGGAAACGATGATTGAGTATCACATTCCGGTCAAGCGAACGGATAAATGGCCGATCCCGATCTTGACGCCTGTAGGCAAATTGATCGGCCTCAATATTCGCTTTCCGAAATACCACATTGGCAATGTGAAGCACGGATGCGAACGTGATTCGATGGTCGTTGATCGCAAATGGTATAGGGGCGTCGAGTTATATCCGGCGTATGACACGCAACAATTGTTTCTTGACAGGGAACACCCCAAGGCATGCGGCCTTCATAGTCGTTTAAGTGCGTGGCATGTCAAGGGGCGTTATCTAGGGTGGTGGGCGATGAGTAAGCCGGTATTGATTGCAGGCCTGATGATGGGCGCGGTGGTCGGCGTTGTGGCGGGCGGGTACGGTGGTTATGAAATGGGCAAGCCGAAGCCGGAAGGCTCGGCGGTTTCTATCGATACCTCGCGTCGCGTCGTGGGTGTTGTCTCGGAGTCGGGTGCGGTTCGTGTGTTTTTTGATGGCGGGGAATCTGCCGTTGCTAAACAGCGTCGTCAGGTTCCTGACGGCGATCAGTATCTAGTCGGTGACAAATGGGTTTTAGCCAAATGAAAAAAATTCTGCTGGGTGTAATGCTGGTTATGTCCGGAGTTGTCCAGGCGGAGCCGGTAGGTCTTCAGTTTCGCGAGGTCAAGATTCCCGCCTTGGTGGAAGGTGTCTTAAAAAACATTCTGCATCTTGATTACGTCATGGCCCCGGAAGCGGCTAAGCTGGACACGGTGGTGAATGTCTCTGTTCGCGTCGAGCGGTCGGCGGTTCTGGATGTGTTGCGTCAGACTCTGGCCGGGGCAGGGCTGGGTCTTGAGGACAGGGCAGGGGTGTTGTATGTCGGCAAGGTTCATCCTGTCGAAAATGGCCCTGTGGCCGTTTCGTCAGTCCAGCCGATGGCTGGCCAGGTGCAAACTCAGACAAATTCCCATTTTTCCAATTTGCAAGATACTGATACGGCTGTGTATTTTCCTCGTTATCGGCCGGCGGATTTGTTGGCTTGGGTGGCAAAGTCGGCGGGTGCAAACGTACCTGAGTCGAAGTTGCGGCCGGATATGGTCGTCTATTCTGGCACGCCTGAAGTGCTGGCGCGCATTGCGCGCGTACTGGTGGCGGCGGATCAACCGGCGACATCGGTGCATGTCAAAGCCGTATTGCTGGAAGTGTCGAACAGCAACGAATCGGCGCGTTCGATCAACATCCTTTTCACAGCCTTAAAGGGCAAGTTGGCCGGCGTCCTTGACGTGGGCAAGTTGCAAAGCAATGCTATTTCATGGTCGGGTGTCGATCTTCAGGCGGTCTTGTCGGCGGTCGAGGGGGATTCTCGTTTTCGTTCGTTGGCGGAGCCGTCCATGCGTGTCCTTGATGGCGAAACGGCGCGACTGGTGGTCGGTGCGGACGTGCCGATTCGTGGCGCGACAGTGGTCAGCAATGGGCAGTCGATTCAGGGGGTCGAATACCGGACATCGGGTGTCGTCATCCAGATCGAGCCGCGCATACAGCGCGACTCGATCATTCTCAAAATCAGTCAATCCGTTTCGGACTTCGGCACCACGACGACAAGCGGAATCGATAGCCCGACGATGCAGAAGCGCGAGGCGCAGACAACGATAGAAGCCGTCGATGGCGAAATTATCGTCATCGCCGGTATGGATCAAAACAAGGAATCCGACACGTCGGCCGGCTTGTCCTTTCTTCCGTCCTTCATGCGCTCGAAGACGACGAATTCCAGCAAGAGTCAAATGCTTCTTTTGCTGGAAGTCAAACGACTAAATTCTGGTTTGTCTCGCCTGTAAAAAAAGCCGGGATGTCCCGGCTTTTTTATCTTGATTCGATGGATGGGTTAGTGCGGTATTCTCAGCATGGCAATGATGATGCCGGATGCCGCGACCAGCATGGCGCCGACCTTGAGTGTCAGGCGCAACTCCAATTCCTTGAGGTCGTTTTTCGTTGCGACATCGACTTCGCCGATGGCCGTTGCAATTGCGCGGGCTTCCGCTTCGGCTTGGGCGGACGGCACTCCGGCCTCTTTCAGCGTATTGGCGAATTTAAGCGTATCGAATGTAACGGTACTCATGCGAATCTCCTTTTGGGCGAGTCTATCGCGTTTCGCGTGCGAAATTCAAATCGCGCCGATTTTGGCTAGCGCATCCTGAGCGAGTTTCCGCATCGCGTGTGCTTTGTCGGCCGGCGTAATGTCTTTGCGAGTGTTGGTGATGGCCTTCAGGGCGTCAAGCGCTATTTGCAGGCTTGCAGCCAGGCTGTAGCTACCCTCGGTTGCTATGGTCGGCGTGTTGTCCTTGAATAGATCAAGGTTCGTATCTTCGACCACTTCTTCCGCTGCTGGCGTTGCCTCGGCCTTCTTGCCCAGGGCGATTTTCAGTTCCTCTTGAACGTCCTTACGTCCCTTGACCTTCTCCAGTAGGTCGGGGAGTAGGGCGCTGGCGCGGCGGTCGTCGGCCTTCTCCAGTGTTGCGAAGGCATACAGTAGTTCAACGTCCTTTGCGTTCGCGTCCAGCAATTCAGTCGTCAGCGGGCCGACATCCAGCGCCAGCGCCAGCCGCTTACATACCCATGAACGCGACTTGTTGCAGCGTCGGGCGACTTCGGTAATGGATCCGTGCTTTTTCCACATCTTCGCGATTGAGTTCGCTACATCGCTGGCGCTCAAGTCCTCGCGCTGGATGTTCTCGGCCAGTTGCATTTCTTCGAGTTCGTCATCGGAAATGTTCGCCACGATGGCGGGCACTATTTCGTCGCCTAGGTACTCGATAGCCTTGAATCGGCGGCCGCCGATTGCCAACTGAAAACGGTTCCCGATCGGTCGCACGGTCAGGTTTTGAATCAACCCGCCGCGCCTGCGAATGTCGGCCGCCAGTTCCTTGATGCTGGATTCGTTGAACTTCGTGCGCACCTGCTCGGGTACGTCGATCAGGTGACGCGGGATCATCTGCACTGTTCCGGCTTCGATTGTTTGCATGGTCTTCGCTCCTGTCTGGTTATCCACATCTGGCCTAGATTCGGATTCCCCCTCGTTGGGTTTTCCGTCTTTGCCGGTTTCCGAGGTTGTCAAAGGCCCCGGCGCTTCTGTTTCATCCGCCCTGAGTTCTTCATCCCCTTGCCGGTAATCGCGCCTTTAGCCTGCGTAAGCAGGCCATCCACACCTAGAGGGCAGGCCGGCATGCCAGACGGGGTTTCAAGGTCGTGGAATACGTTGTGACTGCGCGTAGCGCACCGGGCCGACTGGCCCTATGCCGCGAAAGCCTTGCCGGCTGGCGTGATGGCGTGCGCCTCTCTGAATAAAGCGCGATAGGCTCGGGGATGAAGAACTCAGGGCGGATGAAACTGCCGCACCTGGGCAATTTCGGAGCGCTGACCGGCAAAGATGGAAAACCAAGTAGCGCGAAGCGCTCTAACTCAGGCAAGGGACGCGCAGGCGCAAGGGATGCGGAATGCTGCGAAGCAGTCCCGAAGGGATGAAGCGAAGCGGAACATGTAGAAGCCCGTTTTCGCTTGCGAAATGCGCACAAACGCTTAAACTCGATCAAAATGGACTTTCCACTTTTGCCCGTCTGGACTCGCGAATTAAGTCATCTTTACTGGCGCTTGCGCTATTGCCGGGTCACTCAGCAATCGGAAAAGCGAAAATGGTATCGTCGTATAGCTGTCGAAAAAAAACGCCTGTTGTTAGCAGGCGTGCCCTACATAGAGGTTCATTTGTGCTGTCGAATCCTAACTAACCCGCGAAACGAAAATGCGCGCAAAAGATATGAAGTCTGGAAAGCGCAAGGCCGATTATTTCTTTAACCCATCTTTTCGCGCGATTTGACATAATATACATTATACGAACTAACGGAACGATTTGTTCGTGCAAGTTTTGGTACTATCTCGCGCCTATTGCAACCTCGGCTGGATGATCCCGCAGGAAAAGAGAATCTTCCGCCCCGTTTTCCGCTTGATGGATTCGGCAGCGACCCCGCAATCTGGACCCATACTCGAATCCCATTCCCGAACCTCATGAAACAGAACTACGACGAGTCGTCATTCCGGGTGCTCAAGGGCCTGGAACCGGTGCGCGAACGGCCGGGCATGTATACCCGCACCGATTCGCCGGCGCACATCATCCAGGAAGTCATCGACAACGCCGCGGACGAGGCGCTGGCGGGATTCGCCAAGAACATCCACGTGCTGTTGCACCGGGACGGATCGGTGTCCATCACCGACAACGGTCGCGGCATTCCGGTCGGCCTGCATCCAGAAGAAAAGATTCCCGTGGTGGTGCTGGCCTTCACCCGTTTGCACGCCGGCGGCAAGTTCGACAAGCGCTCCGGGCAATCGGCCTACGCCTTTTCGGGCGGCTTGCACGGCGTCGGCGTCGCGGTCACCAACGCCTTGTCCACCCGCATCGAGGTCGAAGTGCGGCGCGACGGGAAAATCCACGCCCTGACCTTTTCCGCCGGCGGCGAGTCGATTTCCCCACTGGAAACGCTCGGCGAATGCGGCAAGCAGGCGGGCACGCGCGTACGGGTCTGGCCGGATGCCAAGTATTTCGATTCCGCCAAGGTGCCGCAGGCCGAAATGGAGCGCCTGCTGCGCTCCAAAGCGGTTCTGCTGCCGGGGGTCAAGGTCACGCTGGACGTCGAGCAGGCAGATGGCTCCATGCTCTCCAAGACCTGGCGCTATCCCGAGGGCTTGGCCGGCTATCAGCGGGAACTGGCCGGCGGACAGGAGCCCGTGGCGCCGCTCTACGCCGCCGAGAAGTACGCGGCCGGCGACGACGAGAGCTTCGCCGAGGGCGAAGGCGCCGCCTGGGTACTGGGCTGGTATGCAGAGGCCGTGGGCTCGGAATCCTATGTGAATCTGATCCCTACCATAGCTGGCGGCACCCATGAATCCGGCCTGCGCGCCGGTGTGTTCGAGGCGGTGAAGTCCTTCATCGAGCATCACGCCCTGCTCCCGCGCGGCGTCAAATTGCAGCAGGAGGACGTTTGCGCCCGCATGGCCTTCGTCCTTTCCGCGCGCATCCTCGATCCGCAGTTCCAGGGCCAGGTGAAGGAGAAGCTCAATTCGCGCGAGGCGGTGAAACTGGTCTCCGGCATGGTGTGCGACCCGTTCGAGATCTGGCTCAACCTGCATGTCGAAGCCGGCAAGGCCATCGCCGAAATGGCCATCAAGCAGGCGCTCTCGCGGCAGAAGAACGCCCAGAAGGTGGAAAAGAGAAAGCAGTCCGGCGTCGCCGTGCTGCCCGGCAAGCTCACCGATTGTGAATCCACCGACCTGGCCGAAAACGAGCTCTTCCTGGTCGAGGGCGATTCGGCCGGCGGTTCGGCCAAGATGGCGCGCAACAAGGAGACGCAGGCCATCCTTCCCTTGCGCGGCAAGGTGCTGAATTCATGGGAAGTCGAGTCCGGCCGGCTCTTCGCCAACACCGAAATCCACGACATCGCCGTCGCCCTGAGCGTCGACCCGCACGGCCCGAACGACGAACCCGACCTTGCCGGGCTGCGCTACGGCAAGGTCGTCATCATGTCCGATGCCGACGTCGATGGCGCCCACATCCAGACCCTGCTGCTCACCCTCTTCTACCGCCATTTCCCGGCGCTGATCCGGCGCGGCCACGTATTCATCGCCCAGCCGCCGCTCTACCGCGTCGATGTGCCGGCCCAGGGCAAGAAGCGGCCGGCCAAGCGCCTGTATGCCCTCGACGAAGGCGAACTGGATGCCATCAAGGACCGCCTCGCCAAGGAAGGCTTCCGCCCCGAAGCCATCGAGGTCGGCCGCTTCAAGGGTCTGGGCGAGATGAATCCGGAACAGTTGCGCGAGACGGCCATGGCCCCGGCCACCCGCCGCGTGCTGCCGGTGGCCGACCGCCCCGATGCGACCGAAGCCACCATGAAACTCTTCAACCTCCTGATGGGCAAGGGCGAGGCCGCCTCGCGCCGCGCCTGGATGGAAGCCAAGGGCCACCTGGCCGAGGCCGACGTATGAACACTCCCGATCTCTTCGATACCGTGCCGGAACTGCCCCCTGCCCCTCCGGCGCCGCCCGCGCCCCCTGCCCCCGACATCTTCGCCGACGGCAGCACCCTGCCCCTGGACAGCTACGCCGAGCAGGCCTATCTGTCCTACGCCATGAGCGTGGTGAAGTCGCGCGCGTTGCCCCAGGTGGAAGACGGCCTGAAACCCGTGCATCGGCGCGTGCTCTTCGCCATGAACGAGATGCGCCTCGCCGCAACGGGCAAGCATGTCAAGAGCGCCCGCGTCGGCGGCGACGTCATCGGCCAAGACCCACCCCACGGCGAACGCGGCCTCTACCACGCCCAGGTGCGCGCGGGGCAGGAGTTACAGATCC
>CAZWFC010000043.1:0-19864 GCA_964632965.1 uncultured Rhodocyclaceae bacterium | reverse complement strand
AAGCCCACGCTCATGCCGGCGGCGTTGGTCATGGCCGCCACCGGGGCCGCCTTGGAGGCGTGTGCCTCGGCACGGCCGAGGATGATGCAGTTCACGACGATCAGCTGGATGAAGGCGCCGAGCGCGTCGTACAGGGCGAGGCTGACCGCCTGGATGACGTAGTCGACGACGGTGACGAAGGTGGCGATGATGACGATGTAGGTCGCGATGCGGACTTCCTTGGGTACGATGTTGCGCATCAGCGAAACCAGGCCGCAGGAAAAGACCAGCACGAAGGTCGTCGCCAGGCCCATGGTCAGCGCGTTCATCGCCGAGACGGTGACGGCCAGCGTCGGGCACATGCCCAGCGTCATGACGAAGATCGGATTCTGGCGCCAGATGCCCTCCATGAATTCGTCCCAGTTGCTGATGGTGGCCGGTGTCATGATGGGTTCCTGAGCTTGTCGAGGTTGGGTACCAGGGATGGCAGCAGCTTGCCGGCGGCGTCGTTGATCGCCTTGCCGACGGCGCGCGAGGTGATCGTCGCGCCGGAGATGGCGTCGATCTGCCAGGGCTGGGTCTTGGTGCCGTGCTTCACCGTCTTGATGCCGTTGGCCAGTGCCGTCATGTCCGCGCCGAGTTTGGCATCGAGGGCCTTGAAGTTGGCGAGGAAGTCCTTGTCGGTGTAGATTTTGTCGCCGATGCCCGGCGTCTCGCGCATCGAGACGACGCCGATGCCGACGATGCACTGGCAGGAAGGCGCGTAGCCGAACATGATGCGCACCGTGTCGGCATAGCCCTTGGCGGCGCCTTCCGCGGCGATGCCGGCCAGCTGGCCGGCGGCGTCGTAGGTGGCGTAGAACTTGGTGGCGCCGGCCGGGGCTTCGGTCTTGCCGGCGACGGCGACGATGCTGCGGTCGGGCAGGGCGTAGTACTCGGTGAGCGTCTTGGCGGCCGGGATCACCTGGAACACGGCGCGCTCCAGCGCGAGCCGCCGGTTTGCGTTCGCCGCGTCGAGCGTGCTCTGGTAGCTGCCGACGATGATCAGCCCGCAGATGGCCGACACCAGGCCGAGCGTGCGGATCATCGCGGCGGTGGAGGTGGCTTGCACGGCGATGGCTTGCGCGCTCATTTCTCCTCCTTCTTCTTCTTGACGGCGGTACCGAAGGCAACCGGCTGGGTGATGCGTTCGATCAGCGGCGTCGCGGCGTTGCCGATCAGGATGGCGTACATCACGCCTTCCGGCAGGCCGCCGGCATAGCGGATCATCACGGTCAGCAGGCCGATCAGCGCGCCGTAGATCCACATGCCTTTCGGCGTCACCGGCGAGGTCGCCATGTCGGTGGCCATGTAGACGGCGCCGAGCACGATGCCGCCGGAGAACAGCATGAAGAACGGGCTCGGGTAGTGGCCGGGGTCGACGGCATAGATGAGCGTGGCGAGGGCCGCGGCGCTGCCGAGAACGGCGGTCGGGATGCGCCAGTCCATGAAGCGCCGCGAGGCGAGATAGATGCCGCAGACCAGGATCAGCGCCGGCGACGGGCCGACGGCCATGTGGCCGGAGAGCGAGGACATCAGGTCCCAGGCGCTGGCGAGGACGCCCTCGAACTTCCACTTGGCCAGCGGCGTGGCGCCGGCCAGCGCGTCGAGGTGCTTGTCGTGGAGCCAGACGGCGACGTCGGCCGGCATCATCAGCGGCAGCGCCAGCGTCGAGGGGATGAACTCGGTGAAGCGGCCCGGCAGGAAGGACGGCGTGTAGGTGGCGATGGCCACCGGGAAGGCCGCCTGCACGAAGGCGCGGCCGACCAGCGCCGGATTGAAGAGGTTGTGGCCGATGCCGCCGAAGATCGCCTTGCCCAGCGCGATGGCGACGACGCCGGCAACGACGCCCATCCACAACGGGAAGCCGGGCGGCAGGGTCAGCGCCAGCAATATGCCGGTGATGGTCGCCGACCAGTCGTTGAGATCGCCCGACTGGCCGCCGAAGCGCACGAAGAACGTCTCGGCTGCGAGGCAGGCGCCGGTGACGACGAGGATCAGCGCCAGCGCCGAGATGCCGTACTGATAGACGTAGAACAGACAGATCGGCAGCATCGAATAGACGACGTTGCGCATGATCTGCTCGACGCTGCGCTCCCGCTTGATGTGCGGGGCGCTGAGGATTTCGATTTCTGCGCTCATGCGCGCGTTCTCCCTCGCAACACCTGTTTGGCGACGCGGAATTGTTGTACCAGCGGAATGTTCGCCGGGCAGACGTAGGTGCAGCTGCCGCACTCGAAGCAGGCGCCGAGGCGGTAGTTGTCGGCCATGGTCTCGTACTCGCGCTTGGCCGCCAGCATGCCCAGCGTCGAGGGGTTGAGGCCCATCGGGCAGGACTCGACGCACTCGCCGCACTTGATGCACGGGTAGGTCTTGCGGCCGGTCCGCTCCGCGATGTCGCGGCCGCGGAAGACGAGGATGCCGGAGACGCCCTTGGTAATCGGCGTGTCGAGCGAGGCGACGGCCTGGCCCATCATCGGGCCGCCGAAGACCACTTCCAGCGAGGCGTCGCTGGCGCCGACGCATTCGAGCAGGAAGCGCAGCGGCGTGCCGATCGGCACCAGGTAGTTGCCCGGCTTCTTGACGGCCGGGCCGGCGACGGTGATGACGCGCTCGATGAAGCCGCGGCCCTGCGGCATCAGTTCGCCCATGGTCGCCAGCGTGGCGACGTTCTGCACGTAGGCGCCCGTCGTGTAGGCGCGTGCGTCCGGCGGCACTTCGCGTCCGGTCAGCGTCTTGATCAGCATTTCGCCGGCGCCCTGCGGGTACTTGGTCGGCACCGCCTCGACGCTGATCGAGCCGTCGCCGGGCAGGTGCCTGCGGATCGCCTCGACGGCGTCCATCTTGTTGTCCTCGACGCCGATGATGGCGCGCGGGCCGCCGAGCAGCTGCTGCGCGATCCGTATGCCGGCGATCAGCGCCGCCGGCTTCTCGACCATGATGCGGTGGTCGGAGGTGAGATAGGGCTCGCACTCGCAGCCGTTGACGACGATGGTGTCCACCGGCCATTCCTTCGGCACCTTGAGCTTGGCGTGCGTCGGGAAGACGCCGCCGCCCAGGCCGACGATGCCGGTGTCCTGCACGGCCTTGACCAGCCCGTCGGCGTCGAGCGCGGAAAGGTCCTGCGGCTGCTGCCACAGCACCTCCTGCGTCGAAGCCTGATGCACGCGGATGATGATGGCCGGTCCCCACGGGCCGTTGGTCGTCGGGTGCAGGCGGATGTCCTCGACCACGCCGCTGGCCGGCGCGTGGTGCGGCACGGAAATGAAGCCTTCGGCGGCGGCGATGGGCTGGCCGCGCAGGACTTCCTCGCCGATCTTCACCAGCGGCCGCGCCGGCCGCCCGACCTGCTGCGACAGATGCACGATCAGCCGCGGCGCGAAGGGCAGGCGGCGGATCGCCATGTCCGCCGTCTCCTTGTGCTGCGGCGGGTGGATGCCGCGGGCGAAGGTTTCGCCGCGGAAGTAGTTGAGAATCTTCATATCGGTTGCGCCTGGCTCATTTGGGGTTCGTGCGCGCCAAGGGCGGCGGGTGGCCGACGCTGCTCGTGTCCCCCGGGCTGGGCTGCGCCCATCCCTCCTCCTTTACCTCGTTGCGTCAGCCACCCGCCGCCCTTGGCTGGATACGCCTTGGGATCGTCGAGCAACGACAACGCTTCCAGATCGGGCCGGTGGGGCGCTCTGTGCAGCGAAGTAAAGGAGGAGAAGTCGGCCGCAGGCCGCCGCCGGGGGACATGAGCGGAGCAGGGCGCCCCACCGGCCCGATCGCGCACCGCTGCCGATCCAAAGAAGTGTTTCATCTCAGTTGTATTTGGCGCCGCGGGCGATGAGTTTTTCCAGGCCCGCCTCGTTCGAGTTCCACGGCGTGCCGGGGTGCAAACAGCCGGCCGTGCACTTCTCGGCAGCCTTGACGAGGTCGGCATACTTGGCGCCCTTCGGGTTCACCACGATGGCCTGCTTCTGGTCGTTGTAGGCGAATACTTTCGGCGCGAGATTCATGCACTCGTCGCAGGCCGTGCATTCGGGCGACTCGACCCAGACCGGCTCGTAGCCGTCCGGCGCGGCGCCGGCGCCGGTCGCTGCGACCGCCGCATCGGACGTCGCCGGCGTGCCGGCCATGCCGAGGCTGGCGGCGATCTTCGCCAGCAGTTCGGCGCGGATCTGCCCGGCCATGTCTTCCGCCGCCGCGCCGCTGCCGCTGCGCGCCAGATCCTTGAGCTGGTGCCAGTAGGCGAGACGCTCCTCGGAGGCGCGCACCAGTTCCTCGGCGACCACCAGCCGCATCAGGCGGTTCTTCTGGTCTACGGCCCAGATGTAGGGGAACTTGCCTTCGCGCTCGTCCTTGTCCAGCTTGAGGAAGTCGGCGAGCTGCACCATGTCGTCGTTCCAGGTCGCGGGCGGCGCCTTCTTGAACTGCTTGCCGAAACGCGCCTCGGTGGCGGCGAAATCGGCAAAGGTCATCGGCACTTCCATCTTCTGTTCGGCGCCGTTCTCATCCTTGTAGGCCAGCGTGTAGACCGGCCAGTCGGTGTCGGGCGACGGGTTGCCTTCGAGGCTGACGCATTCGCTGAAGGTGGTGCCGGCATCGGGATCGAACTTGAACAGCGGGTAGGCGCGGCCCTCGACGGCGAGCTTGCTCTGGTCCACGCTCTTGTCGTCGCCGACGCCATGCTCGGGCGGGCAGACGGCGTAGATGTTGAACAGGGCCGGGCGGCGGCTGTTGAGGCCGTCGATGTAGCCCTCGATCAGGTGGTTGCTGTGGGCGATGGTCGACTGCATGACGTAGGAGGTGCGGTGCGCCATGCCGATCAGGCTCATCTCCTTGCGGATTTCCTGCTTGCCGTGCTTGGCGGCGCCGTAGGGCGCCATGTCCGAGACCTGGCCGATGAAGCCCGAGGTGCAGGCCTGGCCGCCGGTGTTCGAATACACCTGAGTGTCGACTACCAGCACCTTGATCGGCATGCCCGACATCAGCGCGCGCGAGAGGTTCTGGAAACCGATGTCGTACATCGCGCCGTCGCCGCCGATGGAGACGACGGGCGGGCACAGCAGCCATTCCTGTTCGTTGAACTGCTGCCATTCGAAGCGGCGGAAGAAGTCGCCGTGCTTCTCGGGCAGATAGTCGCCGGCGAGTTCCATCTCGGCCATGCGCACGGCCTTGAAGCCGTCGGCCATCTTCGCCATGTGGCCCTCGAACAGGCCCATCGCCACGGACGGGCTGTCCTGGAACAGATGCGAGGTCCAGGGGAAGGGATAGGGGTTGAACGGATAGGTCGAGCCCCACACCGAGGTGCAGCCGGTGGAGTTGACGATGCCCATCTCGGCGCGGCCCTTTTTGCTCGGGCCTTCGACGTAGCGCCACTTCAGGTCCTTCAGCTTCTCCAGCACCTGCGCGGCCCAGCGCACCCAGTCGGGGTCGAGCGGCTGCGAGGGTTTGCCCTCGGTGATCTTGGTCGACAGGTTGGCCAGCGTCAGATCCTTGTCCTTGGCGGCATCGACGGCGGCGATCATCGCCTGCGTGTCGGAGACGTCGACCGAGGCCACCAGCTTGATGCGGATGTGCTGCTCCATGCGGGCGATGAGGTCGTCGAGCTTCTCGATGAAGCTCTTGACGCGCGGCTGCATCAGCGCGGTGACGGTGGAGGTGAACAAGTGGATCGCCGTCTTCTCGCCGCAGCCCAGGCAGGCGCCGTCGCCGCAGTTCATCGAGCTGTAGCTGCTCTTGTCGAGCAGCAGGGTTTCCAGCGCGCCGATCTTCTCGTCGAGGCTGTCGATGCGGCTGAATTCCTTGCCGGTGGTCGGCAGGTCGAGCCAGAATTTCCAGTCCTGGCGCAGCTTTTCGGTCGACTCGTCGGTCTGCGTCACCATCTTCAGCGCGTCGTCCTCGCAGACCGTCACGCACAGCGCGCAGGCCTTGCAGGTGTAGGGATTGACGGTGATCGAGAAGAGGCCGCCGGAACCCTTGGCCTTCTTCTCCTTGCTCGTCCAGTAGGGCTTGGTGGTCGAGAACTGGAAGTCGCCGATCTGGCTCTTGAAGAGGTCGAATTCCTCGGCCATCTTCGCGCGCTCGGCTTCGGGCGCTTCGGCGACGGTCTCGGTGATGGCGCGGTCGATCAGCGGGCGCACGGCGATGCCGTCGCCTTCGATCATGGCGCGCAGTTTCTTCTCGACGGTGCGCGAGGCGCGGCGCAGGAAGCGGGTCGGCATGCCGCCGGTTTCGACGCGGTTGATGGCGGCGTTGAAGACGTCGGCCACGGAATTGACGAGGCCGGGGATCGCCGAGTCGGGGCATTCCGTGTAGCAGTTGCCGCAGGCCGTGCAGTTCTCGGCGGTCCACACCGGGTGCTCGAAGCGGATGCCGGTCATGTCGCGGAACACGCCGGTCGAGGCCGGCATCAGCGAGACGCCGATGAAGGGATCGACGAGGTTGTCGGAACCCTTGCCGGTCATGTAGAAGTTGCCGGTCTGTTCCCAGAAGCGGTGGATGTCGCCCGGCTTGGCGAACTGGGCGGCGTCGGTCTCGGGGAAGACCTTCAGCATGATCGGCAGGCCGGCGTCCTTCTTCGCATACTGCTTGCGCGTCAGGCCGACCTGCTTCTCGGCGATTTCGGTGATTTCCGTGAAGCCGCGCTTGACCACGCGCAGGTTGCCTTCGACCACGCTCTTGCCCTTGCCGCCGAACTTGGCCTGCAACTGGTCTTCGATGGCGCGGAACAGCGCGTCCTCGGACAGGTTGGCATTCTTCATCGTCGGGCTGGCGGCGAAGAAGGCGCCCTGGAAGGCGTTGCCCTGCATACGCAGCTGGAGTTCGGGACTGCCGGCTTCCTCGCGGGCGATCTTGAAGGCGTCGAGGTAGAAGACGCGGATGTCGTTGTCGACGATCTGCTTCTGCGCCCAGAGCGGGAAGCTGGCCCAGGTTTCCTCGCCGAGGTTGGACTGGATGATGAAGAAGCCGCCCTTCTTGAGGCCGGAGAGCGGGTTGCTGTGGCCGAACACGGCCGGGTCGGGCGAGAGCACGACATCGACGAACAGGTATTCGCAGCTGACGCGAATGGGTTCCGGCGCCGCCGACAGGTAGTAGGTGGTCGGCTGGCCCTTCTTCTCCGAGCCGTACTTCGGGTTGGCCTTGATGTCGTAGCCGAGCAGCTCGAACAGCGTGACCGCCAGGTTCTTGCCGGTGGTGATCGCGCCCCAGCCGCCGATCGAGTGCATGCGCACGGTGATGGCGCCCTTGGGCAGCAGGTTGGGGTTCTCGCTGCCGTGCAGCGCCATTTCCTTGATGCGCGGATAGGCGTCGAGGATGGCCTGGTTGTGGATTTCGTCCTTCGGGTTGAAGGCCTCGTCGCGAACGAAGTCGACCGACAGGTAGAAGAACTTGCGCTGCGCGCCGCCGTCGAGCATGTTCTCGATGGCGCCGATCAGGGCTTCCGGCTGCATGTCGCGGCTGCCGAGGCCGTAGCAGCCCGAGTAGAGACGCGGCATGTCGCCGCGCGTGGCGTAGGCGTCGTAGTTCGGGTAGGACTTTTCGCCGTCGCCGGCCATGCCGTTTTCCAGGCACTTGGTCAGGGCGGCGCGCACTTCGCGGATCAGCGGCAGGTCTTCGGCGAGCGGCTGGTCGGTGCGTTCGAGCACGACGACGCCCTTCTTGCCCTTGAGCAGGTGGCCGAGCAGGTCGCCGGGGAAGGGGCGGAACATGGTGAGGTTGATGACGCCGACTTTCAGCTTGCGCGTTTCGCGCAGGTAGTCGGCGACGGCCTCGGCCTGGACGATCATGCTGCCCATGCCGATGATGACGTAGTCGGCATCGGCGGTGCGCCAGGCGGCGACGCGGCTGTAGTGGCGGCCGGTGAGTTCGGCGTATTCCTCCATGCACTTGTCGGTGAGCGCTTCGATGTGGTCGAAGAAATAGGGGCGCTGGCCGGCGACCGCCTGCATGTAGGCATCCTGGTTCTGCACCGTGCCCGACATCATCGGGGTGTCGACGTCCCAGATCGCCGGCACGCGGCGGCGCTTCGGGCCGTAGATCATCTGCTGGGCCGGCGTCGGCGTGTCGATGATGTCGTCGGGCTTGCCGAGGTATTCGGCCACCAGCTCGCGCTCGGGCAGACGCGCCGATTCGATCAGGTGGGTGGTCAGGAAGCCGTCCTGGCCGACGATGGCCGGGGTCAGCGAGAGTTCGGCGATCTTGCGCGCGATCAGGTTGAGGTCGGCGGCTTCCTGCGCGCTCTTCGCCAGCACCTGGATGAAGCCGGTGTCGTCGATGCAGTGGTAGTCGTCGTGGCCGCAATGGACGTTGAGGCTGGCCTTGGTGATGGCGCGGCAGCCCATGTTCAGCACATAGGGCAGGCGCTTGCCGACGGTGGCGTAGAGCGACTCGTGCATGAAGGCGACGCCCTGGCCCGAGGAGAAATTCACCGCGCGCAGGCCGGTCATGGCCATGCCGGCGGTGACGCCGGCGGCGGCATGCTCGGATTCGGGTTCGACGAAGATCAGCGGGCGCTCGGAGATGTTGAGGTGGCCGGCGGCGGCCTCCTCGGCCCAGTATTCGCCCATCTGCGTCGAGGGCGTGATCGGGTAGGCGCCGGCGGCGTCCGAGGCCTCGCGCTCGACGTGGATCACGGCGGTGTTGCCATCGACGGCATCGCGCACGCCGGGGTACTTGACGGTCTTGGCGGTGTCGCGGTCGGAGTCCAGCAGATTGAGAATTTTCTTCAGCATGGCGGGATACCTCGATTCAGGAATTCAGGATGGGCAGGGGCTCGTTGCGCACGATCTTCTTGGCGGCAGCGCCCTTGACGGGTTTATTGGGATTTTCGAACCAGACGATGGCGCCGGTCGGGCAGCGCTCGATGGGAATGCGGTCGGTGCGGTCGTTGTGGGTGTAATCGATGGCGGCGAGGTTGCGCTCCAGCTTCATGACGCCGGCCGGGGCGTCGGCGACGCACTTGCCGCAGGCGGTGCAGGCCAGTTCGCAGGCGGCCTCGGCAGTATCGCCGTCCGCGTGGTTCTTGCAGGCGACCCAGAGGCGGCGGCTCACCGGTTCCAGCGAGAACAGCGACTTCGGGCAGACCTCGACGCAATCGTTGCAGGCGGTGCACTTGTCGGCATCGACGACCGGCAGGCCGTGCAGGTCGAGGTGGATGGCGTCGAAGGGACAGACGTTCTCGCAGTCGCCCAGACCGAGGCAGCCCCAGGCGCATTCCTTGCCGCCGCCGCCGACCACGGCCGCCGCGCGGCAGGTTTTGAGGCCGGCGTAGCGGGCGCGCAGGAAGGCGACATGGCGGCCGCCGCCGCAGGCGAGCCGGGCGACCTTCTTCTCGACGTTGCCCATGTCGACGCCGAGCAGGTCGGCGATCTGCTGGCGCTGGGCCGGGGCGCTGACCGTGCATTGCGCCGGGATGACGGCGCCTTCGACGACCTTTTCGGCGAAGTTGCGGCAGCCGGCCATGCCGCAGGCGCCGCAGTTGGATTTCGGCAACAGGTCCTCGACCTCGCCGATGCGCGGGTCCTCGAAGACGTAGAGCTTCTTGTTGGCAAGGGCGAGCAGCATCGCTAGCGCAACGCCCAGCGCCGCCATGAAGGCCCCTGCAATCGCCAGACTCGAAAAACCTTCCATGCCCGCCTTCCGAAAAAAACCGGCCGGGAAACCCTTCCCGGCATAGGGGTTCAAAGCCAAAACACAAATGCACTGCGCGCCGAAGGCGCAACAGGCACAGGAGCCAGGCTCGATAACTCGTTCGGTGGGGCTTCTCTGCCAACGCCTTGCGGGCGCGGGCCAGGAAACCCCTCACGGCGCGGCCGGAGGTATGTTCCAGCCTACTGACAGGCAAGCGGCTTAGCGCTGACCCGGATGGGCATGCGGGAAGTTTGGCCTCTCGCATGTTCGTGAGGCGCCAAGTATAAAAAGTTCGCCGCATTGCAACAAACAATTTTTTTGATAATCAAAACAGCGCCGTCGTTGCGCGATGTGAAAGCATGTTGCACGACACAAAATATGGCGTTGGAACGTCGGCCGCTTCCCGGTTCCCGTGTCCGGATGCGTAGCGCGGACGCCGCGGCCCGGCGCGGTTTCCCGTGATGGCTGTATGATCGGAAGCCTTGCAGCCGAATCCCGTCGAAGGGCCGGATTCGGCGGGTTATTCGCGTTTTCCCTTCGTTTTGGACTGAATCGATGCTGCTGCGCTGGCGAATCCGCCCCGTACATGCCTTGGCGGCACTGACGATCTTCGTGGTCGCGGCCATCCTGGCGTCGACCGCAATTCTGGCGCTGAAACTGCGCGACACGGATCTGGCCCACTCCCGGGGCGAAACCATAGGCGTCAGTCTCGTGCTGGCCGAACAGACGACGCGGGCGCTGCAGAACGTCGATCTCGTCCTGCAGAACGCACAGGGACGGCTTTCCGGGCTCCTTGGGCAATCGTGGCGGATACCGCTGGCCGAGTATCCCATTCACGTCATGTTGCAGGGCCGGATTACCGGGATCCCGCAGATTTCCTCGATTTTCGTCGTCGATGCCGAGGGTGCCGTGGCGAATTCGTCGCGCGAGTTTCCCATTCCCCATATTTTTGTCGGCGACCGGGAGTATTTCCTGGCACAGAAGAACGACCCGCAGCGCGGATTGTTCATCGGCACACCGCTGCGCAACCGCCTGGATGGATTCTGGACGCTGTATCTGAGTCGCCGCATCAACGGCCCGGGCGGCAGGTTCGCCGGGGTGGTTGTCGTGGCGCTCAATCTGGGCTATTTCGAAGGCTTGTATCAATCGATCAGTCTCGATCTGCTCCGGCCGATTTCACTGTTTCTTGCCGACGGGACGTTGATCGCCAGCGAACCGCACGACGACGCCGCCATCGGTCAGCGCGTCGCCGAGTCGCGGCTGCGGGGGGCAAGCGGCGAGAGGGAGGTCGAGACAGTGCGGGAGACGATGGCGCAAGGCGCGCCGCGCATCGTCACCTACCGCCGGGTCGCCGAGTTTCCCCTGATGGTGAGCGTGGCGGTCACCGAGAGCGATGCTCTGGCCGGATGGGGGAATACCCTGCGCTACGTACTGGCGGGCGCACTGCTTTTTATCGCCGTCGTCATCTCGGCGGCGTTCGCGCTCGCCAGGAAGCTGCGCCATGAAGAGGCGCTGGCGACGGCGTTGCTGGAGAGCGGCGAGCGTTTGCAGGGGACCGTCGATTCGGCGATGGATGCGATCGTCACGATCGACAGCGAGCAGCGCGTCATCCTCTTCAATCCCGCCGCGGAAAAAATGTTCGGCTGCGCGGCGCAGCATGCGATCGGCCAGCCGGTCGATCACTTCCTGCCGGAGCGCTACCGGGCGGCGCATCGCGGGCACATCGAGGGATTTGCGAATGCCGCCACCCGCTCGCGCATGATGGCGCCGCACATGGAAGTCGTCGGCCGGCGCAGCGACGGGGAGGAATTCCCGATCGAGGGAACGATATCGCGCGTCACCTGGAACGGCGAGCTTCTTTTCACCGCCATCCTGCGCGACGTTACCGAGCGCAAGCGGACGGAAAGCGAGTTGCGCGATTCCAACCGCCAGTTGCGCGAACTGTCGGGCGCGCTGCAGGATGTGCGGGAAAAGGAGCGCACCCGCATCGCGCGCGAACTGCACGACGAACTCGGACAGCAGTTGACCGGGCTGAAGATGGATCTGTCATGGCTGGCGAAGCGGATGGATCACGAGCAGGCCGATCTGGCCGTCAAGGTCGACGACATGAAGCGGCATATCGACGGCGCAGTGGGATCGGTGCGGCGCATCGCCACGGAACTGCGGCCGACGCTGCTGGACGACCTCGGGCTGGCGGCGGCGATCGAATGGCTGGCGGCGGATTTTTCCCGGCGCAGCGGGATCGCCGTCGCGGTCGATCTGGCGGCGCAGGACGATGCCCAGAGCGACCCGCTGGTCAGCTCGCTGTTCCGCATCGTGCAGGAGTCGCTGACCAACGTGGCGCGCCACGCCGAAGCGACGCAGGTCTGGATCGCCCTGATGCGGGCCGGTCCCGAGATCCACCTGATCATCGCCGACAACGGCAAGGGCGCAGTGGCCGGAACGGCGCAGGACGGCGGCGGCCACGGCCTGATCGGCATCCGCGAACGTGCCATCATGCTGGGCGGTCGCGCCAGCTTTTCGATGTCTCCCGGCGCGGGCACCACGATCGTCGTCACCGTGCCGACGGGTACGCCGCCCCAGGTACCTGTTTCGAAAAATGCCGGCCAGAGCGGAGCGTAGTGAATGAAGAAAATCGAAGTCCTCATTGCCGACGATCACACCATCATCCGGGACGGGCTCAAGCAAATCCTCGCCGATACCGGCGACATCGTCGTTGCCGGCGAGGCCGCCAACGGCCATGCGGCACTGGAACAGGTGCGCGCGCGGGACTGGGATGTCCTGGTGCTCGATCTGTCGATGCCGGGCAAGAACGGCCTCGACCTCATCAAGCAGATCAAGGCCGACAAGCCGGCTTTGCCCATCCTCATTCTCAGCATGCACAGCGAGGAGCAATATGCCATGCGCACGCTGCGCGCCGGCGCCGCGGGCTACCTGAACAAGGAAAGCGACAGCGAGCTCCTGGTCGCCGTCATCCGCAAGATCGCCGGCGGCGGCATCTATGTCAGTGCCCTGTTGGCGGAGCAGATGGCACGCGACCGCATGCCGCAGGCCGAACATTTGCCGCATACCCTGCTGTCGGAGCGCGAATACCAGGTCTTCCTGATGATCGTCTCCGGTCAGGGCTTGACGGAGATAGGCGAAACGCTTTCGCTGAGCGTGAAGACCATCAGTACCCACAAAACCCGCATCCTCCAGAAAATGAGCATGACGAACCAGGCCGAACTGATCCGTTACGCCATTGCCCATCGTCTGGTCGAACCGTCGGCCCCCTGACGACCCCTGCCCGCATCTGTAGGAATAATCCTATGGATACATTAATCCTGCGCTGATGTCGCCTTCGCGGGCACTCGGTCAAAATCCGTCACTGCCAGTCTCAGCAATTCCTACCGGTTTTTACTACGGCGGACGCGTGGCGCACGTCATCTTGTGAACTCAATGCAGAGGTCGAAAAATGAAACTTAAGATCAGCCGCAATTCGCTGGTATTCCTCGCGGCGACCAGTGCCGCCATGCTCCTGTCCGTGCCTGCGCAGGCCTTCGATGAAGATGCCGCCAAGGCGCTGGCCAAGAAGAACGACTGCTTCAAGTGCCATGCCGTCGACAAGACCAAGAAGGGTCCCTCGTACAAGAAGATCGCCGAGAAATACAAGGGCAAGGCCGACGGCGAGGAAAAGGCTGTGAAGAACATGCTGACCGGGCCGAAGGTCAAGCTCGAAGACGGCACCGAGGAAGACCACAAGATCATCGACACCAAGGATCAGAAAGAGATCAAGAACCTGGTGCAGTGGATTCTTTCGCTCTGATGCGATGTGATGAGAATGAGTTGCGCCGTTCCGACTGGAACGGCGCAAGCAGTTTGAAGGCAAAGGGGCGAAAATGAAATTTGTGAGACGAGCGTTGGGATTGTTTGCGTTCATTGGCGCGCTGGGGCTTGCTGCCCCTGTGATGGCCGCCGATGCGCCAACGGCAGCGGTGAAGAAACCTGCGCCCAAGGACCTGATCCTCAAGGGCGATGCGAAATGCACGGGCTGTCACGATGAAGCCGACGATGCCGCGCCGTCGATGCTCGAACTGAATCCGCAGGTACTCGCCATCGGCAAGACCAAGCACGGTACGCGGGCAGACAGCCGCACGCCGACCTGTACCGACTGCCACGGCGAGAGCGAGAAGCACATCGGCCACAAAGGCAGCGGCAAGCCGCCGGCGCCCGACCGCAGTTTCCGCAAGCTGACGGCGACCCCGGCCGAGATCCGCAACGATGCCTGCATGACTTGTCACAAGAAGGATGCCAAACGCTCGCACTGGGAAGGCAGCACGCACCAGACACGCGACGTCGGATGCAACTCCTGCCACAAGATCCACACCGCACGCGACAAGGTTCGCAACAAGCTGACCCAGGCGGAAGTCTGCTTCACCTGCCACAAGGAACAGCGGGCACAAGTCAATCGGCCGTCCCACCACCCGATTTCCGAAGGCAAGGTGGCCTGTTCGGATTGCCACAACTCGCATGGCTCGGCGGGCCCCACGCTGCTGGTGAAGGACAGTGTCAACCGGACTTGCTATGAGTGCCACATGGAGAAACGCGGCCCGTTCCTGCATGAGCATCCGCCGGTGATGGAGGATTGTTCGCTTTGCCATAATCCGCATGGCACCACGGCGGCGAGCCTGCTGAAGCAGCGCGTGCCGATACTTTGCAGTAATTGCCACAACGAAGGCAGCCATCACGTCAATTTCCAAAACAGGCTGGCATCGAGATCGGTCATCGCCTCCGGCAATGCCATGGGTCCCGGGTGCCTTGGTTGCCATACGAAGATTCACGGCAGCGACACGACTCAAACCGGCAACGGCGGGCATCTGGAAAATTGAAAGGCATGATCATGAGCGCATCAAGACTGAAATTTTCGCAGACTGTCATTGCGGCGTCGCTAGTGGCGGCTTATGGCTCGGCATGGTCGGCTGAGGAGGATGCCGCGGTGGCCGAACTGATCCAGCCGTCCAGCGAAGTGTCGGTCGGTGCCGGGAGCTGGAATGGCGACCGCCAGAATCTGGGCAGGTTCGACGGCATGAGAAAGAAGGACAGCTTCCTGCTGCTCGATGCCGATATTCGCAAGCGGGACGAGGCAACCGGCACCTGGCTGAACCTGAACGTCAGCAATTTCGGAACGGACAATCGGGAGATTCGCGGGGAATACCTCCAGCAAGGCAATGTTGGGGTGGTCGTTGAATATACCGAGTTCAGAGCGGACAAGCCCTATACCGTCAATTCGAACAACGTGGGGATAGGCACATCCTCCCAGTATCTGGGGGCCAACATTCCGGCTACGGCGATAGGATCGGGGACCGACTATCAACTTGGCACGGATCGCAAAAAAACGGGGATCAGCCTGTATAAGACCCTGACCCCGGCTCTGGATATCAATGCCAGGTTTTCGAGCGAGAGGAAGACCGGAAACGAACTCACGACCTCCGCCAAAAATGCGCCCAACGGTAACAGATATGATTTTGTCGCCGACCTGATCGATCGGACAACGACCAAAGCCGAGGTGGTACTGAGCTACAACGTCGGCGAACTTCATCTGAACGGGGGCTACAACGGGAGCTGGTTCAAAAACAACACTCAGGGATATATAGCTTTCAATGCGACGCCCGGTGCGACCGTGGCTGCCTCCACCATCATGACGCAACCGCTTGACAATCGGTCGCATCAGCTCTTTGTCGACGGTTCCTACCGCTTTACGCCGACCACCCGAGGCACGTTCAAGCTGTCTTACACTCAGGACATCAAGGATGAAATGCCGCCGACATCGAATATTGCCAGCGGCACCAACACCTATGGTTTTCTTTCCAGCCTGGGTGGCAGGGTGGATACCACACTCTTGCAGCTTGGGTTGACGGCCAAGCCGATGCCCAAGCTCAGCGTGGTCGCCAATCTGCGCTATCACGACCGCGACGACAAGACCAATCAAGCCGCGGTCCTGTCAAACACTTCTACGGGTGTTGGGGTACTGGCTCTCGATCATCCGAGTCACCGGTCGTACAAGACCACGACCGGCAAACTGGAGGGAACCTATCTCCTCCCGCAAGGCTACGCCGCGACGGCCGCTTTCGATTACAGCGCGCAGCAAAGAACAGTTCTCAACACGTTCAATGACAAGGGCTATAACGCGCTTGTTCCGGATCGCGGCCACCTGACTGAACCGGCTCTTCGCCTGCAGTTGCGCAAGAGCCTGGGTGAGACGCTGAATGGTTCGCTGGCATATTTGCAGAGCTACCGTAAAGGTTCGGGCTACCAAGTAGCCAGCAATGCCGGTGGAAACCGCGTGTCTCCAGTGTTGAATGCGGATCGCGATCGCCAAAAAGTCCGACTGTCGATGGATTGGACGCCGGTGGAGAAGTTGGGCGTGCAGTTCGTTGCCGAAAACGCAGAGGACCTTTATGGCAACGGCGACCGTTGGCAGGGCATACAGACCGGGAAGGCGGACTTGTATTCGCTGGATGCCAGTTATCAGGTGAACGAGAATTGGAAGTTGTCGGGTTGGTATTCCGTCAATACCAACAATGCGAGTTTTGCCAATTACTCGACCACGACGCTGACATTCCTGAAGCAGCAAAATGATACCGGCGAGGCCTTCGGCCTGAACCTCGGCGGCAAGGTTAATGCAAAAACGACGATAGGCGCCGAGTTCACCTGGTCGCAGGACAATACCGACTTCATTCAGAGCCGCAGCGATGGCGCGAGCACCGGTGCAAACGCTCCCAATATTTCGAGCAAATCCACCCTATTGAAACTGTATGCAGTCTACGGTCTCGACAAGAGTTCGGATATCCGTGTTGATGTCGGCTATCAGAAGTGGCAGAGCGACGATTGGCAATGGACCTACCAGAACGGTTTGCCATGGCAGTTCGGGAACACCACGACTGCTGACGGCACTTCCGTCATCACGGCGAACTCGCAGTCAGCCACTTTCGTCGGCGCGCGCTACATCTACAAATTTCAGTGACCTGAGTGACGGCTCGTTGCTTAGTTCCATGAAGCACGAAAGCGGAACCTGAAACGGCAGGTTCCGCTTTTTTGTTATCGCTGCTCACTATGGCGGCCACATCGCCAAAAAGAGAAAAGACATCATGCGAATCAAACTTTCCCGTCTTACGACGCTGACCGGCGTTTTTGCCACGCTCGGTGTTTTGTGGGGCAGCCCTTCCGTTCATGGCGCCGATGCCAAAGAGCCGCTCGACAACGCCACCTGCCTCACCTGCCACGATGTCAAGAAGGACAAGATCAAGGTGCCGGGCGCCGAAGGCCAGCGCACGCTGAATGCCATCAACGCCGACAAGTACGGCAAGGCCGTGCATGCCAGGATGCAGTGTGTGGCCTGCCACACGGAAATCACCGATGCCGTTGCGCCGCACAGGAAGGGCGCGGCACCGAAGGTCGCCGAGTGTTCGAAGTGCCACGAGGATCTGGCGAAGAAGATGCCGGCCGAGGGCAAGTCGCTGACGCCCGGAATGGAGTCGGTGGTGAAGAACATCGCCGCCTATCGCAACTCTTTCCATGCGCGTCCGAACAAGGAGGACAAGGCGCACGCCAATGCCACCTGCAACGACTGCCACGACACGCACACCTTCTTTGTTCCGGCCAAGGATGCGGCGGCTTACGGCCAGTGGCGGCTCGATACACCGTCCCTCTGCGGAGAAAAGTGTCATACCGACGAACTCGATGAATACAAAGAGTCGGCACACGGCAAGGAAACGCAGGAGAAGCGCAACCTCAAGTCGGCTGTCTGCGTCGATTGCCACACGACGCACGCCATCGGCAACACCTCCGCCAATCCGATTAAGCTGAACATCACCGCCAACTGCGGCGGCTGCCACGAAGAGAACTTCAAGACCTACCGCGCTACCTATCATGGGCAGGTCGGCGCCCTCGGCTATGCCTACACGGCCAAGTGCTTCGACTGCCACGGCAGCCACGGCATTCTCAAGAGCGACGATCCGCAATCCAAGGTGCATCCCGACAACCGGCTGAAGACCTGCCGGCAGTGCCACAACGACAAGAAGCCGGGCATGTACGACGCCACGCCGGGTTTCCTGACCTTCGGTCCCCACGCCAACGGTCACGACTTCAAGAAGTATCCGGAGATGTTCATCGCCACGAAGTTCATGGTCGGATTGCTGATCTTCGTCTTCGCTTTTTTCTGGGCGCATTCCGGGCTCTGGTACTACCGCGAGTGGATGGATCGCAAGCAGGGCAAGCCGCACGCCCGCGTCGACACCAGAGGCCTGGTTCTCGACGAGAAGAAGCAGCATTTCGAGCGCTTCCACTGGGGCTGGCGCGTGGCCCACCTGGTATTCGCTCTGGTCACCATGACCCTCGTGCTGACGGGTACCAGTGCGCTCTTTGCGCAGAGCAGCTGGGCGCCGCTGGTGGCGCAGGCATTGGGCGGCGCCAAGATGCTCGGCCTGATCCACCGCGTTGCGGCCGCGCTGTTCATTGGCATCTTCCTGATCCACTTCGTCTATGTGATGCAGAAGCTGCTGCGCAGCAAGACCTTCCGCTGGTTCGGTCCGGATTCGCTGATCCCGAACTGGAAGGACTTCGCCGATTGCTGGGGCATGTTCAAGTGGTTCCTCGGCAAGGGGCCGCGGCCGATGTTCGAGCGCTGGGCGTACTTCGAGAAGTTCGACTACTGGGCGGTGTTCTGGGGCGTGAATATCATCGGCTGGAGCGGCCTGATGCTGGCCTTCCCGCACGTCACGGCGAAGTATCTGCCGGGCTGGGTGTTCAACGTCGGCACGCTGGTGCATGGCGAGGAAGCCTTCCTGGCCGCCGTCTTCCTCTTCACGGTGCACTTCTTCAACAACCACTTCCGGCCCGACAAGCTGCCGCCGCCGGACGTGGTGATGTTCACCGGTACCCAGTCGCTCGAAGAGTTCCGCCACGACCATCCGGCGCACTACCAGCGCATGCTGGATACCGGCGAGTTGCAGAAACGACTGGTCGCCGCGCCCTCGCCGGCGATGACTCGCGGCTCCAAGGTGCTCGGTCTGGTACTGATCGCCGTCGGCCTGACCCTGCTGGTACTGGTGATCAACGGCTTCCTCGTCAGCAACGGGGCATAGCCGGAATCGGGCGGAGTGGGGCCGGAGGTTTTCGGCCATGCTCCGCCCCTTTTCGCCACCGGGTTTTGACGACGGCAATCCAGCAGCGGCCCGGTAATTAGGGCACAATTCGCCCTTCCATGCTTTCTGTACACGGCCTGACTTGCGTCCGCGGCGAACGCCGCCTGTTCGCCGGACTCGACTTTTCGGTCGGCCCCGGCGAGTGGCTGCACGTCCGCGGCGAGAACGGCGCCGGCAAGACCAGCTTGTTGCGCCTGCTGGTGGGCCTGATGGCGGCGGCCGAAGGCGAAATCCGCTGGCGCGGCGAAACGATCCAGTCCCTGGCCGAAGACTATCGCCGCGATGTGCTGTTCCTCGGCCATCATGGCGCCGTCAAGGAGGAACTCACCGCGCTCGAAAACCTCCAACTGGCCTCGGCTCTGGACGGCGAGGCCTTGCCCGATCGCGAGGCGCTGACGGCACTGCACCGCTTCGGCCTCAAGGGACGCGAGGAACTGCCGGTGCGCTTTCTCTCCGCCGGCCAGAAGCGCCGCGTGCTGCTGGCGCGGCTGGTGACCAAGAAGGCGAAGCTCTGGGTGCTCGACGAGCCCTTCACGGCGCTGGATGTGAAGGCGGTCGACATGCTGTCGGCCCTGATCGGCGAGCATCAGACGAACGGCGGCATCGCCGTGCTGACGAGCCACCAGTCGATGCCGATCCCCGGCGGCAGGGTGTTGAATCTTGGCCTGCCCCCCACCCCCCTTCCCGTGGAAGGGGGTGACGGTTGCTCGGCCGAAAGCGAGGCCTCGTCGAAGAAGACTGCGCCTCCTTGGGGCGGCCCGGCGGAGGCGCCATGAATGCGGTGATAGCGGTCATCCGCCGCGACCTGATGCTGGCGGCGCGCAGGAAAAGCGAGGTGCTGACGGCGCTGTTCTTCTTCGTCATCGTTACCAGTCTGTTTCCGCTCGGCATCGGACCGGAGCCGGTCTTGTTGAAGAAGATCGCGCCGGGCGTGTTGTGGGTCGCCGCGCTGCTGGCGACGATGCTGGGTTTGAATCGCTTGTTCGCCGCCGATCATGCCGACGGCACGCTCGAACAGATGGTGTTGTCGCCGACGCCGCTGGGTTTGC
>CAZWFC010000042.1:0-20464 GCA_964632965.1 uncultured Rhodocyclaceae bacterium | reverse complement strand
TCTGGACTCTACGGGCTCGCTCGGCATAGCGATTTCCGAGGCCGTGGAAGAGGCCGCCTCGCGCGCCGACACCAAGTACGCGCTCGGTTCCGTGCTCAACCACGTGCTGCTGCACCAGACGGTGATCGGCCTCGAAGCCAAGAAGCAGCTGGAAAAGGTCGGCGACTATCCGGACATGATCTTTGCGCCCTGCGGCGGCGGCTCCAACTTCGCCGGCATCGCCTTCCCCTTCTTCGCCGACAAGGCCGCCGGCAAGCAGGTGCGCCTCGTCGCCGTCGAGCCGACCTCGTGCCCGACGCTGACTAAGGGCATCTACGCCTACGACTACGGCGACGCTTCCGGCTTCACGCCGCTGATGAAGATGTACACCCTCGGCCATGATTTCATGCCGCCGGGCATCCACGCCGGCGGCCTGCGCTATCACGGCGACAGTCCGCTCGTCTCGCAGCTTTTCCACGAGAAGCTGATCGAAGCGGTGGCCGTGCCGCAGGTCGCCACCTTCCAGGCCGGCGTGCAGTTCGCCTGCGCCGAGGGCATCATCCCGGCGCCCGAGTCCTGCCACGCGGTGCGCGCCTGCATCGACGAAGCCCTGCGTTGCAAGGAAAGCGGCGAACCGAAGACGCTGCTGTTCAACCTTTCCGGCCACGGCCACTTCGACATGGCCTCCTACGACCGCTACTTCGCCGGCAAGCTCGAAGACTACGACTACCCGGTCGAAGCGGTCCAGGCTTCGCTGGCGCACCTGCCGAAGGTGGGCTGATGCGCCTCGCCTTTTTCCTGCTCGTCCTGGCGAACCTGATCTTCTTTTCCTGGGACAGCGGCTACTTCGGCGGGCAGGCGGAAGGCCGCGAACCGCAGCGGCTGCAGGACCAGCTCCATCCGGAGAAGATGAAAGTCGCGGTAGCCGAGCAGGCCCTGCCGGCCGTTCCGCCGCAATTGGCGTGCCGCATGATCGACAAGCTCGCGCCCGCGGATGCGGAGCAGCTTCAGAAGGGGCTGCAGGAGGCCGGCGGCGATCTCGTGGCGACGCTGGCGGGCGGCGACGACGCGCCGAGCTTCTGGGTGGCCATTCCCGCTCTGCCCAACAAGGCCGCCGCCGACAAGAAGGCCGGCGAGCTCAAGCTGCTCGGCGTGACCGACTTCCATGTCATGCAGTCGGACGGCAGCTTCGCCATTTCGCTCGGCCTGTTCCGCAGCGAGTCCGGCGCCAGCGAGTTCCTCCTCGGCCTCAACAAGAAGGGCGTGAAATCGGCGCGCATCGAGACGCGCGCCAAGCCGCCGGTGCCGGTGCGCCTCGAAGTGCACGGTCCGGCCGAGTTGCTGGCCAAACGTCTGCCCGAGTTGCTGGCCGGCATCGCCGGGGCCGCGGCCGTCGATTGTCCATGAACGGATTCGTTGTCGGCCTGACCGGTGGCATCGGCAGCGGCAAGAGCGCCGCGGCGCAGCTGTTCGCCGAACAAGGTGCGGCGATCATCGACACCGACGCCATCGCCCATGAGCTGACCGGCAGCGGCGGCGCCGCGATGCCGGCGATCTGCGCGGCCTTCGGTCCCGGCGTGGCGGCCGCGGACGGCAGCCTCGACCGGGCGGCGATGCGTCGGCTGGTGTTCGGCGATGTCGCCGCGCGCCGGCGTCTGGAGGACATCCTGCATCCGCTGATCGGCGCCGAAGCGGATCGCCGCTGCGCAGCGGCGCTGGCGGCCGGCGCACCCTACGCGGTGCTGGTGGTGCCGCTGCTGGTCGAGTCCGGCCGATACCGGCAGCGGGTGGCGCGCGTCGCCGTCGTCGATTGCGCCGAGGAAACCCAGCTCGACCGCGTCGTGGCCCGCAACGGACTGGCCCGCGACGAAGCGGCGCGCATCATGGCCGCCCAGGCCGGCCGCCAGGACCGTTTGGCGGCGGCCGACGACGTCATCGACAACGACGGCGACCGCCGGAATTTGCGTCAGCAGGTCGAAAAACTCCATCGGCGCTACCTCGACTTGGCGGCGATGTCATCTGCACGTTGAGCTTTTCCGCCGAATCGGTCAGAATTGCGCGAATTGACTATCGGGCCGGCGCGTGATTACTTACGAATATCCTCTGAGCGAGCGCATTCGCACCCTGCTGCGCCTTGAGGACCTGTTCGAGAAGTTCGCCCATTTCGTCTCCGCCGAGGACCCGGCCGACCACCACGTCGCGCTCGTCACCCTGTTCGAGGTTCTCGAAGTCGCCGGCCGCGCCGACCTCAAGTTCGATCTGGTCCAGGAACTCGAACGCCAGCGCCAGATCCTGCTGTCCTTCCGCAACAACCCCGAAATTTCCGAGGAAGCGCTCTCTGGCGCCCTCTACGAGATCGAGCAGTCCTCCGCCGCCATGCTCGCCATGCAGGGCAAGATCGGCCACTATCTGCGCGAGAACGAATGGCTGATGAGCATCAAGAACCGCATCGGCATTCCCGGCGGCGTCTGCGAGTTCGACTTGCCTTCGTATCATTTCTGGCTCAACCGCGATCCGGCGCAACGGCAGAACGACCTCAATACCTGGGCTGCGCCGATGCTGCCGATCCGGGCCGGGCTGTCGATCGTGCTGCGCCTGTTGCGCGCCTCGGGCCGCCCCGAGACGCAGATGGCGGCGCGCGGCGCCTACCAGCTGATGCTGGCCGGGCGCGTGTCGCAGATGGTGCGCCTGCGCATCCGCCGCACCGATCCCTATGTGCCCGAGATCGGCGCCAACAAATACGCGCTCAATATCCGCTTCCTGACGCCCGATACCGACATGCGTCCGAAGCAGGCCGAGGCGGACATCGCCTTCGAGCTGACCTTCTGCAATCTGTAGGCGCTTTTGCGGCGCGCGCCGGCGCGCTCAATGCTGCGGCGCACTAAATCCTGTAACATCACGGCCCCACCGTATCCGTTCCGCACACAGCCGTGCCGGGCGAGACCATGCTGAATTCCACGAGAAAAACCGCCGAACACCGCCAGGAGAAGCGCTATCCGTTTCACTGGCCGGTGGCCATTGTTTTCGACAGCACCGAAAGCCAGGACACCTACCACGGCGTCACCCACGAAGTGTCGATGTCGGGTTGCTCGATACTCACCGAGCACAACATCTTTTCCGACCACCCGGTCTCGATACTGGTTTCCGTGCCGGCCGACCACCCCGGCGCCGGCCGGAAGGTGATCGAAGTGAAGGCGCGCATGGTCTACACCGTCCTGTCGGCCGGACACCAGAAATTCCGCTGCGGCATTCATTTCCTCAACTTCAAGGGGAACGGCCGGACCACGCTGGACCACGTCATCGAAAAACGTGCGTTGACGATCGATTTCTGCTGACGCCATGGAAGCGAAGCCACCCCTGTTCGTCGCCTGTCCCTGCTGCGGTGGGCAGGTCGCCTGGATTGCCGAAAACCGCTATCGCCCGTTCTGTTCCGAACGCTGCCGGCAGATAGATCTCGGCGCCTGGGCGGCCGGCGACTACAGCGTGCCGGTGGTCGAGGAGCCGGAACAGCCCGACCTGCCGGGTCAGGAATCCTGACTCCAGGCGGCGCGTATCGCCGCAATGCCGTGCGCACCGGCCATCCGTGCGCTGGCCAGATCGCTGCGGCCGACGCCCCCCAACCCATAGACCGGTAGCGGCAGCTGCGCCGTCAGTTGCGCAAAGGTTTCCCAGCCCATGCCCGGCCGGCCGGGATGGCTGGCGGTCGGCTTGACCGGGCCGAGCACGGCGAAGTCCAGCCCGAGGCGGGCCGCGCGTTCGAGTTCCGCGCGGTTGTGGCACGACGCCGCCACGAGCGGAAAATCGGGGCGCGCGGCCGTGCTGGCCAATTGGAGGGCGGACAGGTGCAGGCCGTCGGCGCCGGCGGCGCGGGCCAAGCCGGCATCGCCGTTGACCAGCAGGCGGGCGCCATGGCGCCGTCCCAGTTCGAGCGCCCGGCGGACGAACGCCTCGCGCGTCGCCGCCGGCAAGTGCGGCTCGCGCAGTTGCACCAGCCGCAGGCCCTGGCCGAACGCGCGGTCCAGTGCGGCCAGCTGGGCCTCGACGCCGATCTCGCCGGCATGGGTGATGGCATAGAAATCCGGCAGCCGCAGGGCCGCCAGCACCGGCGCGTTGGCCGGCAGCATGGGGGCGACGGCCGGCGCCTCGGCGCGCTGCCACGACAGCGCGGCATGGACGTGGTCCTTCAATTCGCCGCGCCATTCCGTGACGCGGAAGAAATGCAGCCGCACATGCGCATGTTCATAGACATGCTCGCGCACGATCCACGGCGTGGCGTGCAGCACCTCGATTTCCAGTTCCTCGTGCAGTTCGCGCACCAGCGCGTCGTACGGCGTTTCGCCGGCTTCCACCTTGCCGCCGGGGAATTCCCAGTAGCCGGGGTAGAAGGTGTCGGCCGCGCGCTGGCCGAGCAGGAAGGAGCCGTCCGGCCGCTCGATGACGGCGGCGGCGACCTCGGTAAGCTTCATTTTCGTGCCTTGCGGCCCGCGTAGTCGCGGGCGAACTGCCAGGCGACGCGGCCGCTGCGCGCGCCGCGCAGCAGCGCCCATTGCAGGGCTTCCTGGCGCGCGGCAGTGGCTTGTCTCGCGCTCAGGCCGAATTCCTGCAACCAGTGGTTGCAGATGTCCAGGTAGTGGTCCTGGTCGAACGGGTAGAAGGAGATCCAGAGGCCGAAGCGCTCGGAGAAGGAAACCTTTTCCTCCGTGGTTTCGCCGGGATGGATCTCGCCGTTGTCGCCGCGCTGGATTTCGAGGTTCTCGCCCATGAATTCGGGCATCAGGTGGCGGCGGTTCGAGGTGGCGTAGATCAGCAGGTTGTCCGGCGTGCCGGCGATGGAGCCGTCGAGCGTCGATTTCAGGGCCTTGTAGCCGGGCTCGTTGGCCTCGAAGGAAAGGTCGTCGCAGAAAATGATGAAACGCTCGGGCCGGCCGGCGACCAGTTCGACGATCTCCGGCAGGTCCACGAGGTCGTTGCGATCCACCTCGATCAGGCGCAGGCCGCCGGCGGCGAACTTGTTGAGCGCGCTTTTGACCAGCGATGACTTGCCGGTGCCGCGCGCGCCCGTCAGCAGGACGTTGTTGGCGCTGCGGCCGGCGACGAACTGGCGCGTGTTCTGTTCCAGGCGCTGTTTCTGGTCGGCGATGCCCTGCAAATCCTCGAAGCGGATGCGGTGCGGATGATGGACGGCTTCGAGCCGGCCGCGACCATGGCGGGCGCGCCAGCGAAAGGCGGTGGCGTTCCAGTCGGGCGGCGCGGCGGCGGCGGGCAGGACGGCTTCGAGGCGTTCGAGCAGGCCTTCGGCGCGGGCGATCAGGCGGGCGAGATCATTCATGGTCTTTGGGCCAGACCCGCCACAGGATCAGCAGCAGGATGAGCGGTATTGCCAACTCCAGCAGCCATGCCCACATGACGGTTCTCGGTTAAGCTTGGGTATCGAAACAACCGGGAATGTATCAGATTCATGTACCGCTCAATTTTCTTCTGTTTTGCCGTTCTCGCCCTTTCGGGTTGTGCCGGCGTTCCCCAGCTCGCCAAGACGGAAACCGCCGGCGGCGTTTGCCCGCCCTGCGCCGCCTGCCCGGCGTGTCCCGGCGTGGAGCCGGTCAAGCCGCCCGAAAAACCGCTGCAACCGGCCGCCTGGGCCGACCTGCCCGGCTGGGACGGCGACGATCTGCGTCCGGCCTTCGATGCATTCAAAACGTCCTGTACGGCGCTCGGCAAGAAGGAAACCTGGCGCGCCACCTGCGACGAGGCGCGTACCCTGGCACCGTCCGGCACGGCCGATCTGCGCGCCTGGTTCGAGGCGCGCTTCAAGCCCTGGCAGCTCGTCAATGCCGACGGCAATCGCGAAGGTCTCGTCACCGGCTACTACGAGCCGGTGCTGAAGGGCAGTCGCTCGCGCCAGAAGTCTTATCTCCACCCGGTGTTCGCCCCGCCCGAGGACATGGTCACGGTGGAACTCGGCGAACTCTATCCCGAGCTCAAGCACATGCGACTGCGCGGCCGCATCGAGGGCCGCAAGCTCGTGCCCTACTGGTCGCGTGCCGACTGGGTCCAGCAAGAGGGTAAGCGCTCACCGGAGGCGCTGCTCTGGCTCGACGACGCGCTCGATTTCTTCTTCATGCAGATACAGGGCTCGGGCCAGGTGCTGCTCGACGACGGCTCGCGCATCCGCCTCGGCTATGCCGACCAGAACGGCCATCCCTACCGCTCCATCGGCCGCTGGCTGATCGACCAGGGCGAGATCAAGGCCGAACAGGCCTCGATGCAGGGCATCAAGGCCTGGGCCCGGGCGCATCCGCAACGCGCGCAGGAACTCATGAACGCCAATCCCAGCCTCGTCTTCTTCCGCGAATTGCCCGCTGAAGGCTCCGGCCCGCCGGGGGCAATGGGCCTGGCGCTGACGCCCGAGCGCAGCATCGCCGTCGACCCGCGCAATGTGCCGCTCGGCGCCCCGGTGTGGCTGGCCGCCACCTGGCCCGACGAGGCGCGCCCCCTGCAACGCCTGATGCTGGCCCAGGACACCGGCGGCGCGATCCGCGGCGCCGTGCGTGCCGATTTCTACTGGGGCAGCGGTCCCGAGGCCGGCGCCATGGCGGGCAGGATGAAGCAGAAGGGACGCATGTGGGTGCTGATGCCGCAGGACTATGCACCAAAATAAATTTGCCGCCATCGTGATGGCTCGGTAATGGTGCGCAATGGCACGTTGCTGGTGCGTATATTCGGCGGGGCGCGACGGATGTTTGTGTAAGTCATTGATAACTTGATGTGCTGGCTATGGGCGTGGTTGTTGCTTTAGGCTCCCGATTAGTGCCTACGGAGCCCCAAAATGGACAACCTGAAAACATCCGCCGACGTGCTGTTCATACTGCTCGGCGCCATCATGATCCTCGCCATGCATGCCGGGTTCGCGTTCCTCGAACTCGGCACCGTGCGGCGGAAAAACCAGATCAATGCGCTGGTGAAAATCCTGGTCGATTTTTCGATCTCGACCCTGGCCTATTTCTTCATCGGCTACAGCATCGCCTACGGCGTCAATTTCTTCGCCGGCGCCGAAACCCTGGCGCAGAAGAGCGGCTATGAACTGACCAAATTCTTCTTCCTGCTGACCTTCGCCGCCGCTATCCCCGCCATCGTCTCCGGCGGCATCGCCGAACGCGCCAAGTTCAATCCGCAACTGATGGCCACCTTCCTGCTGGTCGGCTTCGTCTATCCCTTCTTCGAAGGCATCGCCTGGAACCAGGCCTACGGCATCCAGGCCTGGCTGAAGGCCGGTTTCGGCGAGGAGTTCCACGACTTCGCCGGCTCGGTGGTCGTCCATGCCGTCGGCGGCTGGATCGGCCTCGCGGCGGTGCTGCTGCTCGGCGCGCGGCGCGGCCGCTACCACAAGGACGGCGGCATCGCCGGCGCGCATCCGCCCTCCAGCATCCCCTTCCTGGCGCTCGGCGCCTGGATCCTGACCGTCGGCTGGTTCGGCTTCAACGTCATGAGCGCGCAGACGCTGGACAAGGTCTCCGGCCTGGTGGCGATGAATTCGCTGATGGCCATGGTCGGCGGCACGCTCGCCGCGACGATCGCCGGCAGGAACGACCCCGGCTTCGTCCATAACGGCCCGCTCGCCGGCCTCGTCGCCGTCTGCGCCGGTTCCGACCTCATGCATCCGCTCGGCGCGTTGGTCACCGGCGGTCTGGCCGGCGGCCTCTTCGTCTGGATGTTCACCCTGACGCAGAACCGTTGGAAGATCGACGACGTGCTCGGCGTCTGGCCGCTGCACGGCCTGTGCGGCGCCTGGGGCGGCATCGCCGCCGGCATCTTCGGCGCCAAGGCCCTGGGCGGCCTGGGCGGCGTGAGCCTCGTTTCCCAGCTCATCGGCACCGGCCTGGGCGTCGCCATCGCCTTCGGCGGCGGCTACGTCGTCTATGGCACGATCAAGAAGGCGGTCGGCATCCGTCTCGATGCCGAAGAGGAATTCAACGGCGCCGACCTCACCGTCCACCAGATCACTTCGTCGCCGGAGCGCGAGACGCTCTGGTAATGACTGATGATGATCGGAAACAATAAAGTCTGTCGGGCGAGAATAAAGTCCGTCGGATAGGTCGCAATATGAACAGGGTACAAAACCTCGCCCGGAGCGCTTCTTGAGAACGGCTGAACTTTGTGGCTAATCAGGTCAGCGGTACACTTTGGCATCGGCGGAACCTCGTTAATTCTGTCTTGAACACCAGTATTAACGCGCCTCACGGCAGTTCCGCCGACCTACTCTCGTGAAATATCCGGGCTAGTTGCACGAACCACTACAGCGAATCAGCTTTCGTCTTGATTCCCAGCCGACGCAATTTCTCCCAGAGTGTCTTCCGTGTGATGCCAAGCGCCTCGGCCGCATGGGTCATGTGATTGCCATGTCGTTCCAGGATAACCGACAGGTAATCGCGTTCGCACGCCATGAGATATTCGGCGAGGGACTCGGAAACCGGTGACTGTGTGGTGGTGGTATCCAGATGGCTATCGAAAAAGGCCTCCGCACCCAGCAGGGGACTGCTGGAAAGGATGCATGCACGCTCCACCCCATGCTTGAGCTCACGTACGTTGCCCGGCCAGCCGTAGTTCATCAGCGCTTGTTCCGTTCGCGGATCCAGACGGCGTTGTTCATCCGGATTCCCTCGATTGAACTCCTCGACGAAATGACGCACGAACCAGCGGATGTCGTCCAGTCGCTCCCGCAACGGTGGGATGCGCACGTGGATGACATGGATGCGGTAATAAAGATCCTCGCGGAACTGGCCGGCCTCGACCATCGCCTTGATGTCGCGATGGGTGGCGCAAACCAGTCGGAAGTCGGAGACGATCTGCTTTTCGCCGCCCAGACGGGTCAACCGACGGTCCTGAATCACGCGTAGCAGCTTGGCCTGCATCGACAAGGGCATTTCGCCGATTTCGTCGAGGAACAAGGTTCCCTGGTGCGCCAGTTCGAAGTAGCCGCGCTTGGCTTTCACCGCACCGGTAAAAGCTCCGCGCTCGTAGCCGAAGAGTTCTGCCTCGATCAGCGATTCGGGAATCGAGGCGCAGTTGACGGCAACGAATTCACCGGCCTCACCCACGGCGTGGTGATGAAACAGTCGCGCGACGTGCTCCTTGCCGGAGCCTGATTCGCCGGTTATCAGCAGCGCCGCGACATGGCGCGCGAGCCTTGGCAGCGACTCGGCAATCCGTCGCATGGCGGGCGAAATGCCGAGCGAGTCGTCGCCGCCGTCGCCGCCCATGCCGTAGCTTTCGGCAAGGCCGTGCACCTTATGCACCAGCACATCCACATCAAACGGCTTGGTCACGTAATCTGCGGCGCCCGCCTTGAGCAGTTCCACCGCCCGGTCGATGGTGCCGTAGGCAGTCATGAACAGGAACGGCGGCAATCCGGGATGCTTGGATTTGAGTTCAAGAAACAGGTCGCCACCGTCCCGGTCCGGCAGGCAGATATCGCTGACGATCACGCCGAAACGCTGAGTCTCGAGGGCATGCGCCGCCTCGGCCGCGGTGCGGCACCAAGTCGCCTCGAAGCCCTCGAGACGAAACAGCTGGACCAGCGATTCGCCCATGATCTCGTCGTCTTCGACGAGGCACAGGCGCGGCGCACGCTCATGGTGCTTTGGCATAGTGAATGTCGATATTGAAGGTGGTACATCCCGGCTCGCTGTCGACGGTAAGGCCGCCGTTGAGTTGCCGCACGATTTGGTAGACGACCCACAGACCTAATCCATGGCCTTTGGCGCGGCCGGTCGCGAAGGGCTCGAACAGGTAGGCCACCTGCTCTTCGGGAATATGCTGTCCGTCGTTGCAGACGGACATCCGTAGCATGCCTTCCGTCGCCGCCATCGTCAGTTGGACCCTTCCGCCCTGGTCGGCGGCAGCGATCGCATTGAGCAGCAGGTTCAGGAGAATCTGCCGCAGCAGCGTCGCCGGCAACGGTAGCGGCGTCGTCAGTTTGCCCTCGACCGTGATCTCTACCGATCGCGCTTGTGCCTCGGCATCGACGAGGATGATCAGATCGTCGATGTCGGCCGGTTCGAATGGCCGATCCTGGATCTTCGTCTCCACCAGCAATGCCGCAACGGTATTGCGTATCTGGGTCAGGCCGCGCTCCAGCAAGGAGAGCGTCTGACCGGCCATCGGGTCGCCGGTGCCGTGGCGCTGGTACGTTTTGATCGCCGTTAACATGCCGCCGAGCGGATTGTTGATCTCGTGAGCGATGCCGGCGGAGAGCCGGCCGACGGCGGCGAGGCGCTCCGAGGTCACCATCTGGCCTTCCAGTTCCTGTTTCTTTTTCAGGTCGTCAACCATGCGCCGGAAGGCCTGACCCAGCAGGCCGATCTCGTCGCGGGATGACGGCAGGTCGGCAAGTTCAGCCGATTCGAGGCGTGCCGGTACGCCCTCCATCGCGGTGGCCAGGCGCAGCAGCGGTGCGCCGGTGCGCCGCGCCCATACCCACGAGATCGGCAGCAGCACCACAAGCACCAGCAGCGTGACCAAGGCAGCGCGCGCGACCAAGTCGAGGTAGCGCGGCAGAAACGCGGCCTTCGAATAACCGAGCGCGACATGACCGAGCGCCTCGCCATCGGCAACCAGCGGCGAAACGACGAAGTAATAGCCGGCGCCCGATGGCTCTAGTACCTGTTGCTCGACGGTTTCGCCCCATGTAATGGCCGAGGCCAGCAGGCCGAAGCTGTCGCCCAGATCCTCGGGACGCGAACCGACGGGAAAGTCGCGTGGACGGCTGGCGACGAACACCCGGCGCTCGCTGTCGAGCACCAGCATCACCTGCGCTTCCAGTTCGGTGGCCGCCGGGTGAGCCTCGCGCGCCGACTGGAGAATCTCGAACGCGCGCCACAAATCGTCATGCAGCACCGGAGTGACCAGCGTGTTGGCGAGTACGCGGCCAAGACTTTTGGCATGCGATTCGAGGCTTTGTCGCATGTCCTCGTAGTCCTTTACCAGCAGCGCCACCGTAACGGCCAGCGCGGTGCCGAGTACCGCGAACATGACGCGAAGCGGAATCTTCCAGCGCAGCGAAAGATCGGGGAAAAGAATCACGACCGGCGAACCTTGTCGGCCATGCGCGCAATGCCGTCATACAGGTCCGGCGTGCCGGGAATGAATCCGTCCAGACGCAGCCGCTCCAGCAGCGCGGCGCCCTGCGCGTTGCCGGCCATGCCCAGCAAAACGGCGCGGAAATGCCGCAGATCGGCTTCGGGAATATCGTTGCGCGCGACGAAAGGCGGGTAGCCGAGGAACGGTGACTTGTCAATGATGCGCGTGCCGCGCGCGAGGTCGGGGGCAGTTTCCGCGAGCGTTTCCCATACGTAGCCGTCAACGGCGCCGCCGCTGGACAGGCCGATGCTGACCGCCTCGACGACCTTGCGGTGAGCCCAGGTGAAGAAGGTGCGCGAAAAATAGGTGGCCGGATTCTGGCCGGCCTGCGTCAGTGCGTATTGAGGATAGAGATAGCCGGAGTTCGAGTCTGGATCGGAATAGGCGAACACCGTGCCGCGCAATTCGGCGAGACTGCGGATCCCCGTGTTGCGGGCATCCGCGATCAGGTAGGACTGGTAATGGGGCTGCCCTCGCCACAGCGGCACGGCGACCAGGCGCATCTCGCGCCGATGGCGCATGTACGGATATCCGCAGAGCCAGGCGAAGTCGATCTTGCCGCCACGCACCAGATCCACCACGTCGCGGTAGTTCCCGCGCTGTACAAAGACCACCGGCCGGCCGAGTTGCTCCTCGAGCCAGCGCCGCCAACGCGCGGTGAAGCTCACCTGGTCGTCGAGAAACACCGGCGTCAGGCCGATGCGCAACGTACCTCTTGCCACCGTCGCGCCGGCCGAACGCGGCATCCAGGACGGCGCGGTAGCCAAGGCCGCATAGTTTGCCGCACGCGTCAGAAAACTGCGCCGCCCAAGGCCGATTCCTGAAGGATGCTTGGTACTCATGAGAGCAATGATAGTACAGTGTCGCGGCCCCTCGGCACGGACTTTTGGGGCAGACTTTTGGGGCAGTTACGCCGCGGTAGCACGCCGCATTGCAGCATTCGAGCGAGGTGTTACGTTGGCGTAACACTTGCCGTGATCGTCTGCGGGGGCCGCACGAGCGCAAACCCGCACCACTGCGCGGGCGACGCCGATTACAAGGCTTCGTGGCCCGGATGTTGCGAATGAAGCAGCATGCACGCCGATGTCTCCCGGACGCCCACCGCAAGGATCGATGACCGCCACCGCCTGGTGGGGCCGGAGGCCCGGCTGCGAGTCGATGCCTCCGCCTGCTTGCCGGTGCGCTACGCGGACGGGCAGGAATGCGGCCTCTGCCAGGCGGCTTGCCCCGTACATGCCATCGAGATGCAGGCGACGGGCCCCCGGTTGCGAACCGATTGCATCGGCTGCGGACAATGCTGGACTGCTTGTCCGACCGGCGCGCTGAACGTAGACGGCTTCGCCCTGCCAAATACGCTTGCCTTGCAAGAGGGCGATGCCCTCTGGGTCGATTGCTGGCGGGTGCAGTTCCCCGAATCACCGCGAGGAGCCTTGCGCGTACCGTGCCTCGCCGGCATTGGTGCCGGCTGGCTGCTTGCCCTCTTTGAGCTGGCTGCCGCGCAAGGAGAGCGGCCGATCATTTTGTTGGATCGCGGCGCTTGCGAGAATTGCGCAGCCGGCGCGGGGATGGCTACTTTGCGCGCCACCCTCGATGAAGCAGGCCGCCTGCTGTCCGCTTGCGGCGTCGGCAGCAATGTCCTGCCGCGACTTACGGCACTGCCGGTGGCAGGCCGGCTTGAACCGACCATTCCGACGTCGGCGGGCGAAACCCGTGTTGACCGGCGCAGCTTCTTTCGCGGCTTGATGGGCGGCCTGGTGCGCGGTGCCGAGCAGGTCGCCGCCGCCAGCGTCGGCAACGACGATCTCATCACACTGCGGAACCACGCCGCGCCGCTCGAACACATGCGCATTGTCACTGCGCTGACAGCCATCGCCGGCCGCCATGGCAGAACGATTCCCGCACAGGCGCTGCCGAAAGTCTCGCTCGGCGAATGCAACGCTCACGGCGTTTGCGCCAAGGTGTGCCCGACCGGCGCGCTGGTACGCGAGGACGCCGGCGACGCCGTGGAACTGAAGTTCTTTGCGGCACGCTGCATCGCCTGCGGGCAATGCGCCCGTAGCTGCCCCGATCGCGCGATCAGCGTTACCGCCGCCGGCGGCAACGCCGTGGTGGAGGTACTGGCTCATTGGCAGACCCGGCATTGCGAGGTCTGTGGCGAAGCGTTTGTCGCCGCGACCGGTGCGACCTGCGCAGCCTGCACAAAACATCAACAGCTTTTCCAAGGAATGACGGCGCTGTTCCAGCCGTCGGCATGAGTTGTCACTACCAGAGGAGACGAGGATGGAAATCCTGAAAACAAAGTTGTCCCGCCGGCGCTTCCTGCAGGCCAGCGGCGCCGCTGGCGCTGCCGGTGCGGTGGTCGGTACCGGACAAATCACGGGACTCAAGACCCTGTCGGAGGCCAACGCAGCCGAAGGCGACGGCCAGACCGTCGTCAATAAGAGCATTTGCGGTCAATGTCCGGCGCGTTGCGGGATCGACATCTACACCACCAACGGCCGTGTCCATGCCATCTACGGCAACAACGACCATCCCATCGCCAACGGCAAGGGCTGCCCGAAGATGCATCTGGGCACCTACATCCTCTACGACCCCGATCGATTCAAGGGCCCGATGAAGCGTACCAACCCAAAAAAGGGACGCAACGAGGATCCGAAGTTCGTGCCGATCAGTTGGGATGAAGCCTACAAGACGGTCGCCGACCGGCTCAATGCTCTCCGCGACAAGGGTGAGTCCCACAAGTTTGGCCTGTTCTTCGGCCGTGGCTGGGGCGCCTCCGACGTCGGCGTGAACATCGTGCCCTTCGGCCAGCTTTACGGTTCGCCCAACGCCCCCATCGGCCATTCGTCGATCTGCTCCGACGGCTCGGTGCTGGCCAAGCAATGCACGGACGGCAATGCGTCGTACAGCTCCTACGACTATCGCCACGCCAACCATCTGCTCATTTTTGGCGCGAACTTCCTCGAAGCGTTCCGTCCCTACAACAACAACATGCAGGTCTGGGGCTATATCCGCCGCGAAAAGTCACCGCCCACCAGCGTGACTTACGTCGACGTGCACATGAACGCGACGGCGGCGGCATCCGATCAGGCGATTCTGCTCAAGCCGGGCACCGACGGGGCGTTGGCGCTGGCCATCGCCCACGTCATTCTCACCGAAGGTCTGTGGGAAAGAAGTTTCGTCGGCGACTTCAAGGACGGCGAAAACCGCTTCAAGGCAGGCGAGACGGTCGATCCAACGACCTTCAGCGAAAGATGGACCCAAGGCCTGGTTGCGTGGTGGAACGCTGAACTCAAGGACCGCACGCCGAAGTGGGCCGCGGGCGTTACCACCATCGCCGAAGGCGAGATTCTCAAGGCGGCGCGCAGGTTCGGCACCACGCGCCCGTCCATCGCCCTGTTCGAGCGCGGCGCGCACACGCACAGCAATGGTCTGTTGAACGGCATGGCCATCCACTCGCTCAATGCGCTGGTCGGCTCACTGTTCGCCGAAGGCGGCCTGGCTTACCAGATGGGTCCGGCCTACGGCCCTGCGCCGGCCGATCCCAAGGACTACATGGACGACTACGCCAAGAACGGCCCGCACAAAAAAGTGAAGCGGATTGACCTGAAAGGCGACGAAGACGGCTACCTGATGGCGAAGAACATGATCCAGGAGGTCGGCAAGAACCACCTGTCTGGCGCCGCCGGCTACAAGCTCGACACGGCGATGTTCTACATGACCAACCCGCCGTTCTCGACGCCCGACCCGCAGCATGGCTGGGAAGAAGCGATGAAGTCGATGTTCGTCATCGCCACCTCGCCCTTCCCGGACGAGACGTCGATGATGGCCGACCTGATCCTGCCGGACACCACCTACATCGAGCGCTGGCAGGATGCGCCGACCTATCCGTTCCAGGGCTGGCCGCTGGCGCAGATTCGTACGCCGGCGATCAAGCCGCTCTACGACGTGAAGACTTTCGGCGATACGCTGATCGAGATCGGCAAGCGCATCAAGGGGCCGACCAGCGAGTATTTCAAGAAAGTCGGCAGCGTGGAGAACATCCTGCGCCACTTGGCCAAGGGCTTCGAGGCCAACCCCGGCGACAACGGCGTCAAGGACTTCGAGACCTGGAAGGCCAAGGGCTGCTGGTACAAGAAACCGTACCACTGGCGGCAGGTGCGCGGCGAATTTTTCGAGTGGGACGGCAAGGGCTGGAACAAGCCGATGAAAGCCGATGACGTCAAGGCCAAGCTGCTGAAGACCGACTCCGGCAAGTTCGAGTTCGTGTCCTCCTACATGGAGCACAAGAAGGACTGGATTCTGAAGGCGACCGGCCGCGATCCGCTCAGGTACAACATGCCGCACTGGGAAGCGCCGAAACATACGGGCGGCGGCGATCTGCATTTCATCACGCCAAAAACCGCGATGCACGCCGAAGGCCGCTCAGCGAACCTGCCGCACGCCATCGCCCAGTTCCAACCTGCAGCCGGCGGCAAGAAGCAGGCGCTGTGCGAGGTGCACCCGAGTGTCGCGAAGGCCAAGGGCTTCAAGAACGGCGACCGCATCAAGATCAAGTCGGACGTGGGCGAAATCTTCGCCATCGCCAGAGTGACGGAGTTGACTCGGCCCGACACCCTCGTGTTGCCATTCGAGCACGGCCACTGGGCCGGCGGTCGTTGGTCCAAGGACCGCGGTTCGCATGTGGATTCGATCCTGGCGCAGCAGTCAGATCGTGTCACCGGCATGTGCAACTTCTACACCGGCAAAGTGTCGGTCGAAAAAGCTTAAGGGAGGAATCGAAATGGCTAAATGGGGAATGGTCATCGACTTGGCCAAATGCACCGGCTGCCAGGCATGCAGCACGGCCTGCCAGATGGAAAACAACCGCTTGCCGGGCGAGAACTACCAGGATGTCCTCTACTACACGGAACGCAAGCAGCCGACGCCGGTGCTGAAGTGGTTCCCGCGTCCGTGCATGCACTGCGAGGAACCCTCCTGCATGCACGTCTGCCCGACCAAGGCGACCTTCAAGACCGAGGATGGCGTCGTGCTGATCGACTGGAACAAGTGCATCGGCTGCAAATACTGCATGATCGCGTGTCCGTACGGGGTGCGTTTCTACACCGACGAGAAGCCGCTGATTGAGCCCAACATCAAGGACGTGTTCAAGGGTTCTGGCGATCTGTCGTGGAACCCGCCCTACAAGGGGCCGCAACAGGACAACGCCCACGGCGTCGGCATTCAGCCGCACGGCGTAGTGTCCAAGTGCACCTTCTGCTACCACAAGGTCAGCAAGGCGCCTAAGGGCACTGCCGACTTGTCGAACGAAAACGCGGCCGTGCGCGAATTCGTGCCCGCCTGCGTGCGCACCTGCGCGCCGACGGCACGTTACTTCGGCGACCTCGACAATCCGAACTCCGAGGTCAACCGGTTGATCTCCGAGCGGCGCGGCGTGCGCCTGCTCGAGCACACCGGCAACAAGCCGCAGGTTTATTACCTGGGCGGGGCCGGCGTGGTGCCGGGCTTCGAACGTCCCGACAACAAATCCTGAGCTAGGGAGCCATCGATATGAGCAATACTTCGCAAGCAGTCGCCTGCCCCGAGTGCATCTCGCGCATATCCACGCTGCGGCTGGGCGTGGGCGGCGTCGGTCTGCTGCTCGGGATCGTCGCCGTCCTCGGCCTGTTGAGCGGCGGGCACGAAACCTTCAACACCAGCAGCCAGCTGAGCTGGGGCCTGCCGGTGTCGACCTACGTGTTCTTCGTTCTGACCTCGACCGGTCTCACCTTCGTCGCCTCGTTGGCGATGGTGTTCGGCATGAAGGACTTCTACCCCATCGCCAAGCGCTGCGTCTGGGGGGCGGTGGTCACGCTGGTCATCGGCTTCATCTCGCTCGGCTTGGAGATCGGTAACCCGCTGCGCATGCTGTGGGTGATCCCGACCAACATGGCCTTCAGTTCGCCGATGTGGTGGATGGGGCTGTTCTACACCACCTACATGGTGTTGTTGATCTGGAAGTTCCTGACCATCAACAAGGGCGACTGGGACAGCCCGCAGAGCAAGGCCATCGGCATCGCCTCGTTCGTCGCCGTGGTCTTCGCTCACGCCACACTCGGTTCGGTGTTCGGCATGATGGCGATGCGTCCGTTCTGGTACGGGCCGATGGTGCCGGTGTACTTCCTCATCACCGCCTTCCTCTCCGGCCTGGCGTTCATCATGCTGTTCATCAACCTCGATTACGGCGTGAACCAGGACAACATGTCACCGGGCGCGGCGCGAGCGATGAGCCGGCAACTGCCGCTGATCTTCGCCATCGTGCTCGGGCTGGTGATCGTGTTCACCCTCGCCAAGACGATCACCGGCCTGTGGAGCAACGTGCACGAGAACCGCATTGTTACCCAGCACATCATCTCATCGCCGCTCTTCTGGCTCGAGTTGCTGGCCGGCATGGTGCTGCCCTTCGTGCTGATGCTTACCAGCATGCGTCACGAAGCCAAAGTGCAGGTAATCGCCGGCGGACTGGTCATCGTCGCGCTGTTCATCGGTCGCTACGAGTATGTGGTGGGCGGACAGTTGATCCCGATGTTCAAGGGCGCATGGTTCGACGACCTCACACCCTACTCGCCATCGCTGACGGAAATCGGCGTGGTGGTGTTGGCGATCTCCGTCGGCATCCTGCTTTATGCCTTCGGCGACAAGAAGCTCAACCTGTCCGATGCGCCGAACCAATAGTTTGCAACCTTCCGCGGGCGGACTGCTCTTGCCGATCCGCCCGCGGAGAAAGATGCTCCGCTCCCCTTGTTGTAGTTGGGCGGGACAGCCACTTCCGGCTGCCCCGCATCTTTTTTGGATGAGCCATGTTTCCCGATGCCGAGCAACTGCAATCCCGCGCTGAACTCTATCTTTGCCTCGCCCACGCCTTTCTGACTCCGGACCGCGAATCGGCTTGGGACGCCCTGCGCGATGCGCTGGCCGACGACCTCGCCGACCTGGGCGAGACGCTCGCTTACGATTTTGACGAACATGTCGCCGACTACCGCGCCGCCATCGCGGCGATTCCGGATCATGCGACCCTGCTGCAGATATACAGCGCCTTGTTCCTCGCGCCGCCGCGCCGCGTGGCTATCAATACCGGTTCTTATCTGGATGGCGCGGTCAATGGCGGCAGCGTGCTGATGATGGATGAAGCCTACCGGCGCGGCGGCCTCGAGCGCAGCGAGGACTTCAAGGACTTGTCCGACCATGTCTCGATCCAGCTTGAATTCGTCGCCAGCCGCTATTTGAAGCGCCTGGAAACCGCCATCACCGGCACCGACGCGGAAGAATTCCTCGGTACGTTCGTCGCTCACTGGCTACCGCCCTTCATCGACGACCTGACGCGCGAAGGCGCAGCCTCCGAAGGGACGCCGAATCCATGGCTGCCGCTCGCGAGGCTGCTGCAGATCGCGGTCGCACAGGACGCCCGCATCGCGCCTGAAACAACGTCGGCCGCGCACCAGCGCCAGCAGATCGCGATCGGCAAGGCCCGCCACGTGCGCGCGCGGGACGGCATCGGCGACGAAGACATGGCCTTCATCGCGCAACGCCTGCGGGAGAAGGGCCTGGCTACCGACCACCTGTCGATTCCGCCCGAGCAGCGCGACGAAGCGCGCGGCCTGTCGAAAAAAGTGCCGCCCTCACCGCGCCGGGGATCCCGTCTCGGATGAGGTGGGGCTTGCTCGCGGTTCTGACCCTGTCGTACGCGCTGCCGGCTAACGCCGACATCGACGAATCGGCCTACGAAGCAGTCGGCGCCGTGCGCACCGAGCGCGAGCGCCGACGTCTGCAACAGCAGTTCGAGACGGATACGGTGGCCGAGCGCCGCCGCGCTCAAACGGAGGAAGCTGCACTGGCGCGGGCGATCGCCGACGAGAAGGCGCGCGACGCGGCCCGCCCGTACGCGGAACGCTTGACCAGGCAGCAATGCACCCTATGCCATTCCGCGGAAAACTATGCGGCCAAGCGCCATACGTGGCTGTACTGGCGACTCGTCGTCGCGCGCATGGTCTGGCTCAACGACGCGCCCATCGCGCGAGATGCGCAGAACGTGATTGCCGGACATCTGGCCATGACCTATTCCGCGCACCCGCAGGAGCGCCTCGTCGAATACGGATTGCCTGTTGCTGAGCTGACCTTGGCGGCGGGAATGGTCTGGGCCGGACAACGACTCGTGGCCGGATGGCGACGCCGGACCGGACGAGGTCCTTGAAGGAGAAACGATGCACACCGATCATTTGACGTCTGGCCCGGAGCGACGCTTTACCGTGCGTTGCACCGTGCATGACGATGCAGGAAACCTGATCTCGCCGGGCGAGCAACCGTTCAGCTTTACTCCGGGAAGAAACGAAACGATCGCCGGTATCGAACGCGCGGTCGCCGATTGCTGCGCCGGCGACAGCCTGCGCTTCGTTTGCGAGCCGGAAGATGCTTACGGCCGCCACCGCCCCGAACTGGTCTTCGAGACCTTGCGCGAAAACCTGCCGCCGGACGTGGATCTGACGCCCGGCACGATGCTCTCACCCGGCGGCAGCAATGGGCGCTTTCAATTGAAGGTTCTGGAGCTCACTGAACTCGGCGCTCGTCTGGATGGCAATCATCCGCTTGCCGGAGTCACGCTGCATTTCGATCTCGAAGTCATCGCCGTGAGTGCGAATTGAAAGGCGCTGGCGTGGTTGCCGTGATGCTGTGTTTGACGGCGACTTGTGCGATGGCCGAAGAGCGTCGATCCGTCCAGAGGAAACAACAGCTCGAGGCAGAAAAGGCGGCGCCAAAGGTCACCTTCCCGCCGCGCAGGCCCTCGTCCACCCCGCGCACCGCGAAGGATGCCCGGCCGCAGTTGCGTGCATACATCCCACCCGACCGGAAGACTTTGGGGCTGGCTTGCTCGTCGGGCGAGGAGTAAAGTCCCGCCGGCATTAACCATGTCTGAATAATGGGAATAGCTGGCTTGCGATTTTGCGAGGCGCCCGTGGATGGGCGCTTCCCGTTTGACTGAAACACGGAGAAGGACAGAAATGAAGAGAGTTCAAGAGAATATTGTCAGCAGACATTGATAAGAAGCAATAAAGTCTGTCGGACGAGCAGTGAAATGAACAAAGCCCGGCTCATGCCGGGCTTTCTCATTGACGGCCTTCACACATCGAATTTCAGCTTCCCAGGCCAATGCCTGCTTTCGACGGCCCAGATATCTCGGGCCAGCCCCAGACTATTCAGCCTTCCGCATTCAAGGCCGCGGGCTTGCGCCGCGGCTTGCCCAGCGTCGACGACGGCAGCACGTCGGCGCCGTACTGCGCCTGGAAGACGACGAGATCGGTCGAGATCCTGAGCC
>CAZWFC010000041.1:0-20919 GCA_964632965.1 uncultured Rhodocyclaceae bacterium | reverse complement strand
ATGCTTGCGGTAATTTCCGCCATTGCTTTACTCCAGATTCAGAAAACGTTCGACCAAAGAGAAACGGAGGCAGAGGGAGAAGTCAGACGCGCTGAAATCCCTGTGCCTCCGTCGTTCCTTGCCAATTACTCGGCAGCGCCTTCTTCGACCTCGACGAACTCGTCGTCGCCGGCCACGGCCTGGACCAGCTCATTGAGCGACTGGCTGCGGCCTTCGAGGATGGCATCCGCCACGCCGCGGGCGTAGAGGCGAATGGCGCGGGAAGAGTCGTCGTTGCCGGGAATGACATGGCTGACGCCTTCCGGCGAATGGTTGGTATCGACGATGCCGATGACCGGGATGCCGAGCTTGGCCGCCTCGGTGATCGCGATCTTGTGGTAGCCGACGTCGATGACGAAAATCGCGTCCGGCAGGCCGGGCATGTCCTTGATGCCGCCCATGCTCTTCTGCAGCTTGACCAGCTCGCGGCTGACCGTCAGCGCTTCCTTCTTGCTCATGCGCTCGAAGCTGCCGTCCAACTGCATCTGCTCAAGGTCCTTGAGACGCTTGATCGAGAGCTTGACGGTCTTGAAGTTGGTCAGCATGCCGCCGAGCCAGCGCTCGTCGACGAAAGGCATGCCCGCGCGCTGCGCTTCCTCGGCGAGGATTTCGCGTGCCTGGCGCTTGGTGCCGACGAAGAGGATGGTGCCTTTCTTGGCCGACATCTTCTTGATGAAACTCATCGCCTCGTTGTACTTGGCGAGCGTCTTCTCAAGGTTGATGATGTGAATCTTGTTGCGATGGCCGAAAATGTACGGGGCCATCTTGGGATTCCAAAAACGGGTCTGGTGGCCGAAGTGAACACCGGCCTCCAGCATCTGGCGCATAGTAGTACCGCTCATGAGTATCGATCTCCGATATGGGTTGAACCGCCGCCCGGCCGTGTCTCCCTCGGTTCCCTGAGGGGAGCACCCATTCGGCGCCGGGCGTGTGGATTTTGCCCGCCCTTCGGCAAGCAAGACGGAAATTATAACCTTTTCCGGTACATGCCTTCAAGTTCTACTGTCGATTCTTCCCTGCCGTAGGTAAAATGCGTGCTGCCCCTCCAGAGTCCAGAGTCCCATCCGCCATGAGCATCACCATCAAAACCGCCGAGGAAATCGAAAAGATGCGCATCGCCGGCCGTCTGGCCGGGGAGGTGCTCGACTACATCGAGCCCTACGTCAAGCCCGGCGTGACGACGGCGGAACTCGACCGCCTCTGCCAGGACTACATGGAGAACGTGCAGGGCTGCATCGCGGCGCCGCTGAACTACGCGCCGCCGGGCTACGCCCCCTACCCCAAGGCCATCTGCGCCTCCGTCAATCACCAGGTCTGCCACGGCGTGCCCAACGATCGCCCGCTCAAGAAGGGCGACATCGTCAATCTCGACATCACCACGATCAAGGACGGCTGGCATGGCGACACCAGCCGCATGTTCATCGTCGGCGAAGCGTCCATCCTCGCCAAGCGCCTGTGCTTCGTGACCCTGGAATGCCTGTGGCTGGGCATCGCCCAGGTCAGGCCCGGGGCCCGGCTCGGCGACATCGGCGCCGCCATCCAGCGCCATGCCGAGAAAAGCGGCTTTTCCGTGGTGCGCGAATTCTGCGGCCACGGCATCGGCAGCCACTTCCACGAAGAGCCCCAGGTGCTCCATTACGGCAAGGCCGGCACCGGCGTCGAACTGGAACCCGGCATGATCTTCACCATCGAGCCGATGATCAACGCCGGCAAGGCGGCAATCTCCGAACTGCCGGACGGCTGGACCATCGTCACGCGCGACCGCAGCCTGTCCGCGCAGTGGGAACATACGATACTGGTCACGCCCACCGGCCACGAAGTGCTCACCCTTTCGGCCGCTTGCCCGCCCAGGCCAGCCACGCTCGGCTGATCCGATGCCACCGGCTGTCGCCCCGGCGGACATCCCGTCGCTGATCGGACGCTGCAAGGCGGCGCTCGCCGCCGGCCAGGCGGAACTCAAGGCCGCCTACGAAAAGCAGGCCAATGCCGGAGCGCTACTGCGCGGACGCGTCAAGCTCGTCGACGGCGTGTTGCGCAACCTCTGGACCGAGCTCGGCATGCCGGCGGAAATCGCGCTGGCGGCCGTCGGCGGTTACGGACGCGGCGAATTGTTTCCGGCGTCGGACGTCGACATCCTGATCCTCGTCCCGGTCGGCATGGACATCCACGGCGAACCCCGGCTCGAATGCCTCGTCGGCCTGCTCTGGGACATCGGGCTCGATATCGGCCACAGCGTGCGCGACATCTCCGGCTGCCTGGAGGAAGCCGAGCGCGACATCACCGTCAAGACCGCCCTGCTCGAAGCGCGCTGGCTGTGCGGCGACCGCGCCCTGTTCGACCAGTTCGAGCACCGCTTCCAGCACGCCCTCGACGCCGAGGCTTTCTTCAAGGCCAAGCAACTCGAACTGCAGGAACGCTACGCCCGCTACAACGACACACCCTACAGCCTGGAACCCAACTGCAAGGAAAGTCCGGGGGGATTGCGCGATCTCCAGGCCATACTCTGGGTTGCCCGCGCCGCCCACCTGGGCACCACCTGGCGGTCGCTGGCCGACACCGTGCTGGTCACCGCCGTGGAATCCCGCCAGCTCGCCCGCGCCGAGGAATTTCTCTCCCACATCCGCATCCGCCTCCACCATCTCGTCAAACGACGCGAGGAGCGGCTCCTGTTCGAACACCAGGAAGCGCTGGCCGACGCCTTCGGCATCGAAGCCACCCACGCCCGGCGCGCCTCCGAAGTCCTGATGCAGCGTTATTACCGCAACGCCAAGCTGGTCACCCAGCTCAATACCCTGGTGCTGCAAAACCTTTCCGCCCGCATCGCCCACGATGCCAAGGCAGCGCCCATCGTCATCGACAGCCGCTTCCAGATGGCACGCGAGCTGCTCGACATCCGCGACGACGACCTCTTCGAGCGCGAACCGCGCGCCATACTCGAAGCCTTCCTGATGATGCAGCGGCGCTCCGAGCTCAAGGGCATGACGGCGCGCACGCTGCGCGCCCTCTGGCGCTCGCGCGGCCGCATCGATGCCGCCTTCCGCCGCGACCCGGACAACCGCGCCCTGTTCCTGTCGATGTTCCAGCAGAAGCGCGGACTGGTGCACGAACTGCGGCGCATGAACCAGTACGACATCCTCGGCCACTACATCCCGGCTTTCGGCAAGATCGTCGGCCAGATGCAGCACGACCTGTTCCACGTTTACACCGTGGACCAGCACATCCTGCAGGTCGTGCGCAACATGCGGCGCTTCACCATGCCGGAGTTCGCCCACGAATACCCGTTCTGCTCGCGGCTGATTGCCGGCGTCGAGCGCCACTGGCTGCTGTATGTCGCCGCCCTGTTCCACGACATCGCCAAGGGGCGCGGCGGCGACCATTCCAGGCTCGGCGTCGCCGATGCGCGCCGCTTCTGCCGCGACCACGGCATCGAAGGCGAAGACGCGGACCTGGTTGCCTTCCTCGTCGAGCACCACCTGACCATGTCCGCGGTGGCCCAGAAACAGGACCTGGCCGATCCCGACGTCGTGCGCGCCTTCGCCGATACGGTCGCCAACGAACGCCGGCTGACCGCGCTGTACCTCCTCACCGTCTGCGACATCCGCGGCACCAGCCCGAAGGTATGGAACGCCTGGAAGGGCAAGCTGCTCGAAGACCTTTACCGCATGACGCTGCGCGTGCTGCGCGGCGACCAGCCGGCCCAGGCCCTCGGCCTCCAGGAAAGGCAGGACGAGGCGCGGCGCCTGTTGCGGCTGCGCGGTCTGCGCCCCGACGTGGAAAACCCGCTCTGGCAACAGCTCGACACCGTGTATTTCATGCGCCACGACGCCGAGGAAATCACCTGGCACACGCGCAACCTCTACTACCGGCCCGACGCCGGCGAGCCCGTCGTCAAGGCGCGCCTCAATCCCTTCGGCGAAGGCCTGCAGGTGATGATCTACGTCGCCGACCAGCAACTGCTGTTCGCCCGTCTGTGCGGCTTCTTCGCGCGCCTCGGCTACAGCATCGTCGATGCCAAGATCCACACCACGCGGCACGGTCAGGCGCTAGACAGCTTCGTGCTGCTCGATCCGAGCGGCCAGCTGCCCTACCGCGACCTGATCGGCCTGATCGAACACGATCTGGTCGAACAGCTGAAGACGCAACCGCCGCTGACGGCGCCGCCGCCGTCGCGCCTGCCGCGCCAAGTGCGCCATTTTCCGTTCACGCCGGAAGTCGGCATCCGCGCCGACGACCGCGGGCAGCAGTATGTGATGTCGCTGACCGCCGCCGACCGGACGGGTCTGCTCTACGCCATCGCCCGCGTACTCGGCGAACACGGCGTCACGCTGCACACGGCGAAAATCGCCACACTGGGCGATCGCGTCGAGGACACCTTCCTCATCAGCGGCCGCGAACTCGCCCAGACCGCCACGCTGGTGCGCCTGGAGCAGGACCTGCTGCAAGTGCTACAGTTGCCGTGAAACCAAAGGGGACGGCATGAGCTGGGTACGCGAGCAATTCACTTTTCAAGATCTGCAAAAACTGCTGTTCAAGCTTGCCGAGCGGGTCAAAGCCTTTCAGGGACTGTCGCCGGCCGAAATCGGCGATGTGCTGGCCCACGCCGAGAAATGCACCTTCGAGGCGGGCATGGCGATCGTCAAGGAAGGCAATGTCGGCTCCCACATGTACGTCATCATCAACGGCGAGGCCTCCGTCACCAAGAAGGGACGCGGCGGCGAAGTCGAACTGGCACGCCTCGGATCCGCCGACAGCTTCGGCGAGATGGCACTCGCCGACAACGAGACCCGCAGCGCCTCGGTCAGCGCCCTGACGCCCTGCGTCCTCGTGCGCCTGAACGACCAGATCGTCAATTCCCGCCCCGAAATCGGCGTCAAGATCTACCGCAACATCTCCCGGGTGCTGTCGTCGCGGCTGCGCAACGCCGACGAAGCCCTGGCCTGGCGGCTGTAGGCTGCCGCAGCGGCGGCATGCTCCGCGAGATTTTCACCTGGCTGGCGACGCCCTGCCCGCCCGCCGCCCGAAAACTAGGTTATCTCCAGGCCGCGGTCGGCCTCGAAAGCCGCGCGCGCCGTTGCCGGCAAGCCTGGGCCGGCCATCTCGAACAATGCCACCGGGCGATACTGCAATCGCTCGGGCACTGCACCGGCCAGCGCACCGCACTGATCCTCGGCTCCGGACTAGCGCTGGAATATCCGCTGGAAGAATTGTCGGCGCGCTTCCGGCGCGTCGTCCTGGTTGACATCGTCCACCTGCCCGCCGTGCGCCGGCGGGCTCGCCGTCATGCGAATGTGGAACTGCTCACCTGCGACCTGAGCGGACTCACCGCCGCACTCCTGGCGACTCGCCCGCCGGACATCCATGCCCCGCTGCCCGCGCCATCGCTGGCCAACATCGCGGACGTGGACTGGGTCGTTTCGTGCAACCTGCTGTCGCAACTACCGCTGCTCCCGGCGGCATGGCTCGGCCGTCGGCACCCGCAGTTGAATGACATCGACATCGAGCGCTGGGGGCGCCGCATCATGGCCCACCACCTCGACTGGCTGGGCTCCTTCGCTGGCGAACGCTGCCTGATCGCCGACGCCGAACAGACGACGCGCGACCGCGACGGCGCCGTCATCGAGCATGCCGACATCGCATCGGCATTCGGCCTCAATGAACATGCCTATGCCAGCTGGCGCTGGAATATCGCCCCGCAGGGCGAACTGGCCGCCGGCATGAGCGCCGATCACCGCGTCGTGGCCTGCCGCTGGCCCCCCAGCCCGCGCTGACCCGCCGCCTCAGAACAGCTCGATTGCCGCCCCCGGCGCCGCCGACTGCCGCGCCCCGCCGGTGCCCAGGGCATCGAGCTTGGTGTGCGAATCGACCAGCAGCGCCAGCAGCCGCTGTGTCCGCGTCCTGAACCGCTGCAGACCGTCCGCCTCGTTCCGATCCTGGTGCAATTGCAGGAAGGCATGCAGGTATTCGCCCACGTTCAGCGTCTTTTGAGTGATGCGGCTCATCATCTGGCTGACGATATCCTCGAACTGCATGGCCAGAACGCCCTCTTGGGTCAACCGGTGAATCTGCTCGGTAACTTCGGTGATGTGGCGCGAATGCTCACGGGCCGTCGCGGTGAGATCGAGCAGTTCCTTGCCGAGATTGGCGAGGTTTTCCTGCGAATGTTCCGCGACGCTCAGGTCCGCATGGGTGGCCTGCTCGACCTGCAACCCGACATCCTGCAGCGACTTCAGGATGTCGCCGAGGGCATGGCGGATTTCATTGTTGAAGCCGCCGGTACGCGCCGCCAGCTTGCGCACCTCGTCCGCCACCACGGCGAACCCGCGCCCCGCCTCGCCGGCGCGCGCGGCCTCGATGGCGGCGTTCAGGGCCAGCATGTCGGTCTGCTTGGTGATGTCGGCGACGTCGTCGAGCGATACCGTGATGCGTTTGACCTGCCCCTGCATCTGGTCGAAGCTGGCGCCGATGCCGGCGCTGCTCGCCTTGAGTTCGGCCATCTTGCGAACGAACTCGCCGATCAGGATATGGGTCTCGTCGAAAAACCGCTGCAAACCGGCCTGCTCCTGCCCCTGGTTCGCATCGCTCCCGGTCATTTGAAGCATCTCGTCGATGAGGGAACGCAGCACCTGCCGCTGGTCGGACGATTGCGTCTCCAGCCCGGTCAGGCTACCGTACAGCTTGCCCACGGAATCGCGGATGATCTGCCGGGCGTCCTCCATGTCCTTCTCAAGGGCGGAGAACTGTTTCTCGGCATGGTCCATGGCGTCATCGGAAAGGCGCTCGTATTCGGACATGACCTGTTCGAGTTCGCCCATGCGCGTCTGCTGCCGCCGCTTCCACCGCCCGCGCTCGCGGCGCGAAAAAATCACGCTGACGCACAGCAGTCCGGCCAGGAGCAGGAACGAATGCCCGGATACGTCGCCGGCAAACAGGGTCCACAGCCAGCATGCCGCCGCGGCGGCGATGGACATCCAGATCAACAGGTCATCGATACGTTTCATTGCGACTCCGGGGTCAAACCTTTTCTTCAGATCGGCGACGGGAACTCGATCGCATGTTCAAGCGAATCGCTACGGCGCACTGCCCACCTTGAGATTCGCAAACCAGTCGATGAAGCGGTGCACATCCTCGCCGCGGTAAATGGCCCCGTGCTGGGGACACATCATGTCGATGTCGAGTTTGGCCACGCGTTCGCACCAGCGCTGCTTGGCCTCGTTGGAACCCATCCAGCGTTTATGGAACATTTCGCCATGACGGATGTGGGCGGCGAAATTCTCGACATACAGGCCGCTCGATTCGGGCGGCAGCAGCGCCGCCCCGACGTCGCCCGAAAAGAAGATCTTCGCTTTCGCGTCGTAAACGTTGAAATTGCCCGACGAATGGAGGTAATGCGCCGGCACCAGTTGCAGCGGCAGATTGCCGAGATTGAAGCTCATGCCTTCGTCGGGAATGTCGATGAAGGTTTCGCCGGCGACGCCGTAGTGGGGAAGAAAACCGCTCCACAGCCAGCTGACCAGGCATTTCAGGTCCGGATTCACTTCGACCCACAGCGACAGCGACGAGGCGATGTCGGGATCCTGGTGCGACGCGAAAACGAAGCCGATCTGCGTCGGATCGAACTCTTTGGCGAGCGCGGAAAACACGGCGGGAAAGATTTCCGCGCCGCCGGGATCGAGGAGCATGCCGCGCTCGCCTTTCGCCACGAGATATTCGTTGGTGTCGATGACATGCCCGGCCTTCGCCGGATCGCGCGCAATCGCGCCCCAGCGATGGTCGCCGTCGCGATAAATCCAGTGGAACTGTTTCAAGAACCCGCCTCCCTGTTTCAGCGTTCGGCCAGCGTACGGATGCCGCGCAGCCGGGTGGAAATATGCGCGATCGCCGACTCGACCTGGTCGGCCACCTGGGTCAGAACCCGGGACATGTCGCCGCCCGATACGGCTTCGACCTTGGCGCTGCGCGATATCGCGCCGCCGAACTCGGCCAGCTTGATGGCGCGGCGCACTTCTCTGCCGAGCCGCAGCCAACCATCGGCGATCGTCTCCTGGATGCGGCCGTATCGGGTCCGCGCCGCGGCGGATGTCAGCGCCATGACGGTGCGGGTACTCGTGTCGGCCGCGACCGCCGCTTCGACATACGCCAGGACGCGGCGCCCCTTCAGGCCTTCCGCCAGGTCGTTCGTGAGCGTGGAAATGGTGGCGTCGAGATCGTTCATCGTGCCTTCCAGCGAGCCGGAAAGGGTGCGCAATTCACGCGCCACGACGGCGAAGCCGCGCGAACGGGCGCCCGCCTGACGGGCCGTCAGCAGGGCATTGAGGGCGACGAGATTGATCTGGCGCGAAGCCAGGACGATGCGCTTGATCTCTTCATTGATGCGCACCGCCCGAAGGAGGTCTGACATGGCGGAGTCGTGGCCATAAACAACAAGCGTGCATTCTATGCCTAAAGTAGGTCTGTGCACCAAGAGACGGCGGAAAATTCGCCGCCGACGATGCCAAAGGCATCATCCTTGCCGCTTACTCGTCGAGATCGGCGGAACCGTCGGGAAAAAGGACGTCTGTATAGCCGAAACGGGAAAAGTCCCTCACCCGCATCGGGTAGAGGATGCCGTCGAGATGGTCGCACTCGTGCTGGACGACGCGGGCATGGAAATCCTCGGCAACACGCTCGACGGCGCGGCCGTGCTCGTCGAAACCGGCATAGCGCAGGCGCTTGAAGCGCGGCACCACGCCGCGCAGCCCGGGCACGGAAAGACAGCCTTCCCAGCCCTCTTCCTCCTCCGCCGTCAGCGGCGTCAGCACCGGATTGATCAGGATCGTGAAAGGTACGTCCCCGGCCTGCGGATAACGCGGATTGGCGTCGACGCCGAAGATCACCACGCGCAGGTCGATGCCGATCTGCGGCGCTGCCAGCCCGGCGCCGTCGAGATGATCCATGGTGTCGCGCATGTCCTTCAGCAAGGCATGCAGCTCGGGCGTATCGAAGGCGGTCACCGGACGCGACACGCGCAGCAGGCGCGCATCGCCCATGCGCAGAACGTCGCGGATCATGGCACGCAAAGATGTTCGATGATGCGCCGCGCCTTGCCGAGCGACTGCGTGAGCACCGCCTCGATGCTGTCGAAGCTGATCGCGTGCGCACTGTCGCCGCGTCCCGCCGCCCAGTTGGCGACGACGCAGATCGCGGCATACGGCACCTCCAGCTCCCGCGCCAGGCTCGCCTCGGGCATGCCGGTCAGGCCGACGATCTCGTTGCCGTCGCGTTCGAGGCGATTGATTTCCGCCGCCGTTTCGAGCCGCGGCCCTTGCATCGCGCCATAGACCGCGCCGTCGATGACGGGTTCGCCGGCCTTCGCCGCCGCGGCCAGCAGTTGTCGCCGCAAGTCGCCGTCGTAGGGCTCGGTGAAATCGATATGCACGACCGAACTGTTGTCGCCGCCCTCATGGTAGGTGACGTGCCGTCCCCAGGTGTAGTCGATGATCTGGTCCGGAATCACCACCACACCCGGCGCCATGTCGGAACGTATGCCGCCGACCGAGGCCACCGAGACGATCGCCTCGGCACCGGAGCCCCGCGTCAGCGCCCACATGTTGGCGCGGTAATTGACGAGATGGGGCGGGATGGTATGGCCATAGCCGTGGCGCGCCAGGAACACCACGTCCTGGCAGCCGATGCGGCCGAAAGTCACCGCGCCGGACGGATCGCCGAAGGGCGTGCGCACGACTTCGCGGTGGGAAATATCGAGGTTGGCGAGCTGGGTCAGACCACTGCCGCCGATGATCGCAAGCATGCGGGAAACTCCGTTGAAAAGCCCGCCGATTCTAGCATGGGCTGTGCCAGCCCCCGGCCCGTGCTAGAATGCGCCCCCTTTCCAGCAATACGCCCCCCCATGTCCCGCGCCCTCCGAAACATCGCCATCATCGCCCACGTCGACCACGGCAAGACTACGCTCGTCGACCAGCTCCTGCGCCAGTCCGGCACCTTCGCAGCCCACCAGCAAGTCACCGAGCGCGTGATGGACTCGAACGATCTCGAAAAAGAGCGCGGCATCACGATTCTCGCCAAGAACTGCGCCATCGACTGGCAGGGCACCCATATCAACATCGTCGATACCCCGGGCCACGCCGACTTCGGCGGCGAGGTCGAGCGCGTGCTGTCGATGGTCGACGGCGTGCTGCTGCTGGTCGACGCCGTCGAAGGCCCGATGCCGCAGACGCGCTTCGTCACGCGCAAGGCGCTGGCACTAGGCCTCAAGCCCATCGTCGTCGTCAACAAGATCGACCGTCCCGGCGCCCGCCCCGACTGGGTCATCAACCACACCTTCGATCTGTTCGACAAGCTCGGTGCCACCGAGGAACAACTCGACTTCCCGGTCGTCTTCGCCTCGGCGCTGAACGGCTACGCCATGCTCGATGCCGACAAGCCCGGCACCGACATGACCGCACTTTACGAAGCCATCATCAAGCATGTGCCGCCGCCCGACGTCAATTCGGACGCACCGCTGCAACTGCAGATCTGCTCGCTCGACTACAACTCCTACGTCGGCCGCATCGGCATCGGCCGCATCACCGGCGGCCACATCAAGCCCAACCAGGAAGTCGTCGTCATGTACGGCGACGAGTCGCGCGGCAAGGCCAAGATCGGCCAGGTGCTGACCTTTCAGGGCCTCGAACGCCAGCAGTCCGAGGATGCCGAGGCCGGCGACATCGTGCTGGTTTCCGGCGTCGAGCAGGTCGGCATCGGCGTCACCATCTGCGACCCGCAGAAGCCGGTCGGCATGACGCCGATCGCCGTGGACGAACCGACGCTGACCATGAACTTCCAGGTCAACACCTCGCCGCTGGCCGGCAAGGAAGGCAAGTTCGTCACCAGCCGCCAGATCCGCGAACGCCTCGACAAGGAACTGCTCGCCAACGTCGCCCTGCGCGTCAATGAAACCGCCGATGCCGACGTCTTCGAGGTTTCCGGCCGCGGCGAACTGCACCTCACCATCCTGCTGGAAAACATGCGCCGCGAAGGCTACGAGCTGGCCGTGTCGCGCCCGCGCGTCGTCACGCGCGAGGTCAATGGCGAGAAGCAGGAACCCTACGAAATGCTCACGGTGGATGTCGAAGAGACCCACCAGGGCGGCGTCATGGAAGAACTCGGCCGCCGCAAGGGCGACCTGCAGGACATGCAGCCGGACGGCAAGGGACGCGTGCGCATCGAGTACCGGATTCCGGCGCGCGGCCTGATCGGCTTCCAGGGCGAGTTCCTCACCCTGACGCGCGGCACCGGGCTGGCCAGCCACGTCTTCGACGACTACGGCCCGTGGGCCGGCCCGATGGCCGAACGCCGCAACGGCGTACTGATCTCCTCCGAAGCCGGCCCCGCCGTCGCTTACGCCCTGTGGAAGCTCCAGGATCGCGGCCGCATGTTCTCCTCGCCCGGCGACCCGCTTTACGAAGGCATCATCATCGGTGTCCATAGCCGCGACAACGACCTCGTGGTCAACCCGATCAAGGGCAAGCAGCTGACCAACGTGCGCTCCTCCGGCACCGACGAAGCCGTGCGCCTGGTGCCGCCGATCCAGATCACGCTCGAATCCGCCGTCGAATTCATCGCCGACGACGAACTCGTCGAGATCACGCCGAAGTCGATCCGGCTGCGCAAGCGGCTGCTCAATCCGCACGACCGCAAGCGTGCCGGGCGCGAAGAATCGGCCTAGGCAAGGCGCAGCCTCGAACGCGTAGAACGCATGGGCTCCGACGGGCAATTACCGGAAGTATTCATCGGCAGGCAGCCCATCCTCGACCGCGAACAGGTCACGATAGGTTACGAACTTCTGTTCCGCACGGGCCTCGACAACGAGGCCCGTGTCACCGACGGCCGCGTGGCAACAGCCGACGTCGTCTGCAAGGCCTTCGCCGAACTCGGCATCGCCAATGCCCTGGGTTCGCAGCGCGCCTTCATCAACGTCGATACCGAATTCCTGTTCGACGACGCCGTCCAGTTCCTGCCCAGCCGCATGGTGGTGCTCGAAATCAAGTTTGCCGGCGCGCCGACGGCGCAGACCATCGAGCGTTGCCGCCAGTTGCGGGAACTCGGCTACGAACTGTCGCTGTCCGGGATAGCGCACATCACCGACAGCGCCAGGCCCCTGCTCGACCTGGCGACCTATGTCCGCATCGATGTCATCGACCTGCCGCCCGATGCGATCAAGGCCGTCGCCGCCGAACTGCATTCGCCCGCCCGCAAGCTGCTCGCCGGACGCGTCGAGTCCGCCGCGACGATGCAGGCCTGCAAGGACGCCGGCTTCGACTACTTCCAGGGCTATTACTTCGCCAAGCCCGTCGTCATCGAAGGCCGCAAGCTCGATGCCTCCATCCACAGCCTGATACGGATCATCAACCTCCTCAACGAGGATGCCGATGTCGTCGAACTCGAAAAGGCCTTCAAGGGCGAACCGGCCCTGACGATCAACCTCCTGCGCCTGACCAACTCCGTGGGGGCCGGACTCGCCGTCAAAATCAGTTCGGTGCGCCATGCCATCACCGTCCTCGGGCGCAAGCAATTGCAACGCTGGCTGCAATTGCTGCTGTTCGTCCGCCCCGGCAGCCACGGCGGCATCGCCGGCAATCCGCTCATGCAGTGGGCGGCGCTGCGCGGCTATTTCATGGAATTGCTGGCCGGCCGCTGCTATCCGGCAAAGAAGGAAATGCGCGACAAGGCCTTCATCACCGGGCTGATGTCGCTGATGCCCGCCGCGCTGGGCATGCCCATCGACGAGATACTGGAACAGATCGGCCTGCAGCAGGACGTACGCCAGGCGCTGACCCGCCATGAAGGCGACCTCGGCATGCTGCTCGAACTGACCGAACGCTACGACAACAACGACATGGACGGCGCCGTCGACATCTTCCGCCACGTCGGCGGCAAGCTCAGCCTCCAGTCGCTCGCGCTGTGCCTGACCGAGGCCATCGGCTGGGTGCAGCAACTCGCCACCGAGGCCGACTATTAGGCCGGTACGCCTGATCCTCGCCATCGCCGTCGCCATGGCGCTGCTGTCTGCCATCGGGCTGATGACGCCGCGGGTCTACCAACCGGCGATGTGCAAGATCTACGGCTAGGGCATCGCCCTCAGGAGACTTGTTTCACAGCGTATATTGCAGGGAGGTTGCGCCACGCACCTTCGATGTCCATGCCGCAGCCGAAGACGAAACGATCCGGCAGCCTGACCCCGACGAAATCCGCCGTGATCGGCTTGGGTCGGCCCAGCTCCTTCTCCGACAGCACGGCCACCAGGCAGGCCACGGCCCCCTGCGCCAGCAGCCGTTCCTTGACCGCCGCGAGGGTGACGCCTTCGTCGAGGATGTCGTCGAGCACCAGGACGGTACGGCCGACCACCGGTGTGCGCGGCTCCACGACCCAGGCCAGTTCGCCGCCGGTGGTGACGTCGCCGTAGCGCGTCACATGCAGGTAGTCGCATGCCAGCGGGAAGGCCAGCCGCGGCAGCAACTGCCCGGCGAAGACCACGGCACCGCCCATCACCGTCAAGACCAGGGGATTGGACGCCTGCAGGCGGGCGCCGATTTCTCCGGCCAGGCGATCGAGCGACGCCTGTATTTCGTCCGCCGCGACCACCAGATCGGCCGCGGCAAGAACGCGGCGGGCCGCGTCCGGCGTCACGCCTGCCGCGACTTCAGGTAGGCGGCGAATTCGGCGCCGACTTCGTGGTGCCGCAAGCCGAGTTCCACCGTCGCCTGCAGATAGCCGAGCTTGGAGCCGCAGTCGTAGCGCACGCCGTCGTAGCGGTAGGCCAGCACCTGCTGCTCGGACAGCAGGGAAGCGATGCCGTCGGTGAGCTGGATCTCGCCGCCGCTGCCGGGCTTGACGTTTTCGAGATGATGAAAGATGCGCGGGGTCAGCACGTAGCGCCCCACCACCGCCAGCGTCGAGGGCGCATCCTCGGGCTTCGGCTTCTCGACGATGGCGGAAATCTGCTCGATGCGCTCGGCCAGCGGCTTGGCGGCGACGATGCCGTAGCTGCGGGTGTCCGCGCGCGGCACGTCCTGCACGCCCAGCACCGAGCAATGGTAGTAGTCGTAGGTATCGACCATCTGCTTCATCACCGGCGTATTGCCGTCGAGCAGGTCGTCGGCGAGCAGCACCGCGAAGGGTTCGTCGTTGATGACATGCTGCGCGCACAGCACCGCGTGCCCCAGCCCCAGCGCCTCGGCCTGGCGGATGTAGATGCAGTTGATGTTCTTGGGCAGGAGGTTGCGCACGAATTCGAGCATCTCGGTCTTGCCCTTGCGCTCGAGCTCGTTTTCCAGTTCGTAGGCCTTGTCGAAATGATCCTCGATGGCGCGCTTGGAGCGGCCGGTGACGAAGATCATGTCGGTGATACCCGCGGCCACGGCCTCCTCCACCGCATACTGGATCAGCGGCTTGTCGACGATGGGCATCATCTCCTTGGGACTCGCCTTGGTGGCGGGAAGGAATCTTGTCCCCAAACCCGCGACAGGAAAAACGGCTTTTGTCACGCGCTTCATTTCGAGTTGTTCTCCCGTGTTTCAAGACAAAAGCCGTTTTCGGCGCAGGCTAACCCGAGCGAAGCGAGGGTTAAGCCCGTCGAAGACGGGCGGCCGCAGCCAAACACGGCCTTTGTTACTCGTTTCATGTCAGCAGTTCCTGCAATTGCGATTGATCGAGGATGGTAACACCGAGTTCCCGCGCCTTTTCGAGCTTGGAACCGGCCTCGGCGCCGGCCACCACGTAGTCCGTTTTCTTCGACACCGAGCCAGCCACCTTGCCGCCGCGCGATTCGATCAGATCCTTCGCTTCGTCGCGCGTCAGCGAGGGCAGCGTGCCGGTGAGCACGAAGGTCTTGCCGGCGACGGGCGAATCGACGACCGGCGCCGGCTCGCCTTCGGCCCAATGGACTCCCGCCGTCCGCAGCGAACGGATGACCTCGCCGTTGTGCGGCTCGGCGAAGAAACGCGCAATCGATGCCGCCACCACCGGCCCGACGTCGGGTACCTGCTGCAGCGCCGCTTCGTCGGCAGCCATCAGCGCATCGAGGCCGCCGAAGTGGCGCGCGAGATCCTTGGCCGTCGCCTCGCCGACGTTGCGGATGCCGAGCCCGTAGATGAAACGGGCCAGTGTCGTCTCCCGGCTTTTCGCTATTGCCGCCAGCAGATTGGCTGCCGACTTGTCGGCCATGCGTTCGAGCCTGGCCACTGCGTCCATGTCCAGGGAATAGAGGTCGGCCGGCGTCTTGACGAGGTCGCCGTCGACAAGCTGGTCGACGATCTTTTCGCCCAGCCCCTCGATATCCAGCGCGCGGCGCGAAGCGAAGTGCAGCAGCGCCTGTTTGCGTTGCGCCGGGCAGAACAGGCCGCCGGTGCAGCGGGCGATGGCCTCGTCCTCGGTTTTTTCGACCGCCGAACCGCACACCGGGCAGTTCCGCGGCATGACGAACTCGGGCGCCATGATCGGCCGCCGCTCGGCGACAACGGACACCACTTCGGGAATGACATCACCGGCACGCCGCACGACGACCGTATCGCCGATGCGTACATCCTTGCGGCGCACTTCGTCCTCGTTGTGCAAGGTGGCGTTGGTCACCGTCACGCCGCCGACGAACACCGGCGCCAGGCGCGCCACCGGGGTGATGGCCCCGGTGCGGCCGACCTGCACCTCGATGGCCTCGACCGTCGTCAGCGCCTCCTGCGCCGGGAACTTGTGGGCGATGGCGAAGCGCGGCGCGCGCGAAACATAGCCGAGCTTCTCCTGATCGGCCAACCGATTGACCTTGTAGACTACGCCGTCGATGTCGTAGGGCAAGGCAGCGCGGGCGGCGCCGATCCGGCCGTAGAAGCCGAGCAGACCGGCGACGCCGCGCACCACGTCCCGCTCCGGCGCGACCGGAAAGCCCCATGCGGCAAGCTTTTCCATCAGAGCCGCATGGGTCTCCGGAATATCGGCACCAGTGAGCTCGGCCACCGCGTAGGCGAAGAAACGCAAGGGACGCGTCGCGGTCACCTTCGGGTCGAGCTGGCGCAGACTACCGGCCGCCGCATTGCGCGGATTGGCAAATTCCTTGTCGCCGCGCTCGCGCTGGCGGAGATTGAGCTTTTCGAAATCGCGCCGGAAGATCAGCACTTCGCCGCGCACCTCGATCCGCTCGGGACACGCATCGCCGCGCAGCCGCAAGGGAATGGTTTTCACCGTGCGCAGATTCGCCGTCACGTCCTCGCCGGTGAAGCCGTCGCCGCGCGTCGCGCCGCGCGCAAACAGGCCGTTCTCATAGACCAGCGTAATCGCCAGGCCGTCGAACTTCGGCTCGACCGCGTAAGCCACCTCATCGACGGCCAGTCCTTCGCGGCAGCGGCGGTCGAAGGCGGCCGCGTCCTCCTCGGCAAAGGCATTGTTGAGCGAGAGCATCGGCACACGATGCGGCGCCTGGCCGAACTCCGGCAGGGGCGCGCCGCCGACGCGCTGCGTCGGCGAATCGATCGTCAGCAGTTCGGGATATTGCGCTTCGAGCGCCTGGAGTTCGCCGAACAGCCGGTCGTATTCCGCGTCGGGAACGACAGGCGCATCGAGGACGTAGTAGGCGTGGTTGTGGCGCTCGATTTCGCCACGGAGGAACCCGGCCCGCGCGGCCGCCTCAGGCGGAACAGCCATCAGCTGAATAGCCGCAACGCGCGCTGGCTGCCAGACGGAATCCGGTTTTTCGCCATCTGTTGCTGCACTTCGCCGATCTTGGCCCGGATGCCGGCGATCATCGGATCGCTCAGCATGTGGCGCTGGCCGTCGACGAGCGTGCCGCCCAGTGCCTGCGCCATTTGCCGGGCCACCGCCACCATCCTGTCGAATACCGCGGTGCCGTCGGCGACGCGCGGTACGTCGAGGGTGAAGGTCACGCCGTGGGTGGCGAGCGTCCGCAGCGATTCGGCGTCGAACAGTTCGGCGCCGGAATTGCCGAGCGTGAACAACTCCCGCCCCTCGTCGTCGCAGGCATGGAAGCGCCCGTCTTCCTTCAGGGCGAGGCCGGCCGCTTCGGCGAGGCCGCGCAGCTTGGTACCGGCGAAATCGCCGCCGGTCGCTTCGACGATGCTGACACCCAGCTGTACGTCGACGCTGGCGCAGAACTCGTCGAGTGCGCCGGCATGGGCAATGACCTCATGGCGCGGCGGAACCTCGACGGCGCCGGAGAACTGCTGGGCCAGGCGCTGGACGCCGTCGATGAAGATCGCGAGTTCGCTGTCGGCCACCGCGCCCTGACGGTCGGCCAGCTGGAGGGAAGCGGCGACATCGGCATAGTGCCCGGCGTCGTGGGCCGTCAGCCGGCGCCATTGGGCGGATGCCCGATCGTAGCCGAGCCAGGTCAGCGGCTTGTTCAATTGCGGCGCCCAGGCGGCCTGGACGGCCCACAGCGCTGGCGCGGCCACGGCATCGGCCAGTTCGACGCGCAAGGTGCAATCGGCGATGTCGTCGGCCCATTCGGACGGGGGAGTCGGCGGCGGCGCGGCGGACTCGACATACTCGTCCGCCTTGTTCCCATCGTCCGCCACGGTCGACGCAACCGGTTCGATGCGCTCGCCGAGGGGCGCCGCCGCCGAAGGCTCGGAGCGCACGTCCGCAGCCGGCTGCTCGTCCTGCCCGCCGAGCAGCGCATCCGGCTGACCGCCCTTGAATATTTTCTCCGCCACCTTCTTGTGCTGGTGTTCCTGCCAGAGGTTGTAGGCCCAGACGCAGGCGACGCCGACGAGGCCGGCACCCAGCAGGGCAATTTGCAATTCGCTCATGCAGCCTCCGTCTCCGTCATTCTCAGGGCTTCTTCCATGTCGACTTCGACGACGCGCGAAACCCCCCGCTCCTGCATGGTGACACCGATCAGTTGCTGCGCCATTTCCATCGCGATCTTGTTGTGCGAAATGAAGATGAACTGGGTTTGCACCGACATGCGCTTGACCAGTTCGCAGAAGCGCTCGGTATTGGAGTCGTCGAGCGGCGCATCGACTTCGTCGAGCATGCAGAAGGGCGCCGGATTGAGCTGGAACATGGCGAACACCAGGGCGATGGCCGTCAGCGCCTTCTCGCCGCCCGACAGCAGGTGGATGGTCGAGTTCTTCTTGCCGGGCGGCTGCGCCATGATCTGGATGCCGGCGTCGAGGATTTCCTCGCCGGTCAGCAGCAGCTTGGCTTCGCCGCCGCCGAAGAGCAGCGGGAACAGGGTGCCGAAGTGGCCATTGACCGTATCGTAGGTTTCCTGGAGCTGCTCGCGCGTTTCGCGGTCGATGCGGCGAATGGCGTCTTCCAGCGTGTTGATCGCGGTGACGAGGTCGGTGGCCTGGTCGTCGAGGAAACCCTTGCGCTCGCGGGCGACGTTGAGCTCTTCGAGCGCGGCGAGGTTGACCGGCCCCAGCGCCTCGATCTCGGCGCTGAAGCGCGCGATGTCGCCCTGCAGGGCGCTCTCCTTGAGGCCGGGCACGAGATCGACGGCCAGCGCCGCTTCGTCTTCCTCGCTAGCGATGCCGGCTTCGGCCAGCCGCTCGCGGAACTGCTCTTCGTTGAGCTGCGCCGCCTGCTGCTTGAGCCTTAAATCGTTGATCTTGTCGCGCGCCGGTTGCAGGCCCTGCTCCAGCTTCATGCGCTGCTCGTCCAGCGTGCGCAATTCGGCGGCGGCCGTTTCGAGGGCGTTGCGCCGTTCGGCCAGCAGGCCTTCGCGGCCCTGGCGCGAAGCCAGCGAGGACTGCAACTGCTCCTGGAGCACCACATCGCTGATGGCGGCGAGTTCGCCCTGCGCCGCCGCGGTCTCGGTGGCGACGCGGGCCAGCTGCGTGCCGGCCGTCTCGGCGGCACGGGCATTGTCGTCGAGCTTGGAAAGACACTCGCGTTCCGAAAAACCGGCTTCCTGGGCTTCGCGCGCCAGCTGGTGTTCGAGCGCGCGTGTCTCGCGCAAGGCGGCATCGCGGCTGCGCTGGAGTTCGAGCGCCTGTTCGAGACGTTCGCGCACGGTATCGAGCTGCTCACGGCAGCGCATCGATTCGGTTTCGGCGCGTTCGAATTCGGCGCGCTCGGTTTCCTGGCCCCTGATGATTTCATCGAGGTCGCGCGTGATCTGGCCGGCACGCTCGTCGTAGCGGGCCTGGGCCTGGGTCAGCTTGAGCGCCTCGACCTGGGCGGCGTGCAGGCGCTGCTGGCCTTCCTCGGCGGCGCGACGCGCTTCGACGAGCTGCGACTGGGTTTCCGCCAGCAATTGCTCGGCCTGCTCCTGGACTTCGCGGGCGCCGATTTCCTCCTGCTCGCGCTGGTCGATCAGCGCTTCGAGCTCGTCGATCTCGCGCTGGCGCTCGATGACGCCGTGCGTGCGGGCATCCGGCACGTAAAGCGTAAGCCCGTGCGACGACAGCACATGGCCTTCGCGCGAAACGGCAAGCCCGGTGCGGCTGGCGAGCCGGCCGGAAAGATCGTCGGCGACGGTGACGCCCGCAAGCCACTCGTCCAGTACGGACGCCCAGCGGGCATCGTCGCAACGTACTTTGCCGCGCAGCGAATCGGCGGCGGCGGTCTGGCTGGACGCATTGTCCGGCAGCGCCAGGGCAAAGATCGTCGGCGGCGGCTCGGCCAGCGCACGCGCGGCCAGTTCGGCATCGGCCGCCAGCGCGGAAAGACGCTCGCGCAGAATCGCCTCGACCGCCGTCTCCCAGCCCGGCTCGACCTGGATGACCTGCCACAGCGGCTTCGCATCGGCGAGGCCCTGCTGCTTCAGCCAGTCGCCGATCTCGCCGGTCTGCTGGACACGCTTCTGCAACTGCTGCAGGGCGTCGTAGCGGGCGCGCGACTCGGTGACGCGGCGGTGCGCGGCCTGCAGCGCTTCGCGCGACGAGCGCAAGGCGGCTTCGAGTTCCGGCAGCCGGCCTTGCAGGGCGGAAAGGCGCGACTGGCGCGCTTCGAGTTCGTCCTCGGCCTTTTCGGCGGCTTCCTCGGCCTGCGCCAGTTGCAGCGGATCGGGCTGGGCGATGGCGGCGCGTTCGGCCTCCAGGCGGGTGCGGCGCTGCGCCAGGTTGTCGAGCGCGCGCACGGCATGGCCGCGGTCGGCCTCGGCCAGGCGCGTACCCTGCTCGGCCTCGTTCAACTGGCGGCGCGCCTCGGCAACGGCCGCTTCGGCCTCGCGCACGGAGGCTTCGGCCTCGGGCAGGCGCGCGGCGGCCTCCTCGTGGCGGGCGGCGGCGGTGCCGGCGCGCTCGCGCGAGTTTTCCAGCAGGGACTTCCAGCGGAAGTCCTCTTCCTCGACGCGGCGGGTCTCGCCCTGCCAGTGGTTCTCTTCGACCGACAGTTGCGCCAGGCGGGTTTCCAGGCGCTGGCGCGAATCGAGCACATGCTTGATCTCGGATTCGAGGCGCTTGACCTCGGCGTTGGCCGAATACATCTCGGCCTGCGCCGCGTGCAGCGTATCGGACGCGGCGAAATGCGCCTCGCGCGCCTGCTCGACCTTGGCCTCGACCTCGCGCAGCTGCGCGGTTTCGGCCTCGACGCGGTTGACCGCCTTTTCGACGTCGCGCGCCATGCGCTCGGCGTCGGCGCGCGCATCGTTGCGCTTCTTCAGCCACAGCAGGTTCTGGCGCCGGCCCAGCTGGCTGTGGAGATCCTTGTATTGCTGCGCCACCACGGCCTGCGCTTCGAGGCGGCCGATCTGGCCTTCGAGTTCGTTGCGGATGTCGTCGACGCGGGCGATGTTCTCGCGGGCGTCTTCGAGGCGGTGCTCGGTTTCCTTGCGCCGCTCCTTGTACTTCGTCACGCCGGCCGCCTCTTCGAGGAAGAAGCGCAGCTCCTCCGGCTTGGCCTCGACGATGCGCGAGATCATGCCCTGGCCGATGATGGCGTAGGCGC
>CAZWFC010000040.1:0-21070 GCA_964632965.1 uncultured Rhodocyclaceae bacterium | reverse complement strand
TAGACCGACTCGGAGACTTCCGGCGGCAGGTCGACGCGCTTCAGGCGCACGTCGATGATCTGCACGCCGATGTTGCGCATGTCGGCGTCGGCCTTGCGCTGCACGTCGGCCATGATCTTGTCGCGTTCGCCCGACACCACGTCGTGCACCGTGCGCTTGCCGAACTCCTCGCGCAGGCCGGCATTGACGGTCTGCGACAGACGCGTCTTGGCGACCGTCTCGTCGCCGCCGACAGAAATGTAGTACGTCTGCACGTCGTCGATGCGCCACTTGACGAAGGAATCGACCAGCACCGGCTTCTTCTCGGCGGTGAGGAAACGCTCCGGCTCGACCGAGTCGAGCGTGAGGATGCGCTTGTCGAAGAAGCGCACGTTCTGTATCAGCGGCCACTTGAACGAAAGACCCGGCTCCTTGACGACTTCCTTGATCTCGCCGAGCTGGAAGATGATGGCGTACTGGCGTTGATCGACGGTGAACAGGGTCATGGCCGCGACGACCATGAGGCCGAAAGCGACGGCGACGACGAAAGGCAGGTTGCGTTGCATCAGCGTTCTCCCCGCTCGCGTGAACGCAGGGAATCGCGCGAACGCGAGGCTCCCGGCGAGGAATAGACTCCGCCCTGCTCGACCAGCGGCGCCCTTTCCATCTGCGGCGGCACCTCGCTGGACGCCGCCGGCGTCGAACCGGAACTGGCCTGCGCCGCCGGTTCGTTGGCCTGGATGGCGGCCGTCTGGGCGCCCGCCGCCTGCATCAGCTTGTCGAGCGGCAGGTACAGCAGGTTGCCGCCGCTCTTGGCGTCGACCATGACCTTGCTGGTGTTGGAATAGAGCTGCTGCATGGTTTCGATATACATGCGACTGCGCATGACCTCCGGCGCCTTGTTGTATTCGACGAGGATCTGCTTGAAGCGCGAGGCATCGCCCTCGGCGGTGGCGATCATGCGCTGCTTGTAGCCGTCGGCTTCCTGCGCCAGCCGCGACGCCGCACCGCGTGCGCGCGGGATGACGTCGTTGGCGTAGGCCTGGCCTTCGTTCTTGTGGCGCTCACGGTCCTGGCCCGCCTTGACGGCGTCGTCGAAGGCGGCCTGCACCTGCTCCGGCGGCTGGGTGCTCTGCATGGTGACGGAGCGCACCTGGATGCCGGTTTCGTAGCGATCGAGGATTTCCTGGATCAGCTTGGAGGTGTTCGCCGCGATGACGTCGCGTCCCTCGTAGAGCGTGAAGTCCATCTTGCTCTTGCCGACGATCTCGCGGATGGCGGTCTCGGCCGCCTGGGTCACGGCGTCGTCGGGATAGCGGTTCTTGAAGATGTAGTTCATCGGGTCCTTGAGCAGGTACTGCACCGCGAACTGGACGCTGACGATGTTCTCGTCGTCGGTCAGCATCAGCGCTTCCTTGGGTACCTTGTTCTTTTCCGTGCCGCGATAGCCGATCTCGACGGTGCGCACGCCGGAAAGATTCACCGTTTCGTGGCTCTGGACCGGCCACGGCAGGCGCCAGCGCAGGCCGGGCTCGGTGGTTTCCTTGAAGCGGCCGAACTGCAACACCACGCCGCGCTGGCTGGCGTCGACGATGTAGAAGCCGCTCGCCAGCCACACCACGGCCACCAGCGCGATCAGCAGGCCGATGCCGCCGCCGAACTGGCGCGGACTGATGTTCGGGAAGGAGGGTCCGCCGCCGCCATTGCCGCCGCTACCGCCCTTCTTGCCGAGCAGACCGGACAGCTTGCGATTGAAGTCGCGCCAGAGCTCGTCGAGGTCGGGGGGACCTCCTTTGTTGCCACCCTGGTTGTTGCCCCATCCGGGGTCGTTCAAGGACATAAGAATTCCTGCAATCACGATGGCGTATTTGAGGTTAGGAAATCGTTGGAATCAGGCGACGTCGGCATGAACCGCTGCGTCGGGCATTTCATTCCGGCTGCGGGCCACCTCGGCGAGCGCGGCGCGTAGCAGGTCGAGTCCGGCGCCACTCTTGGCACTGACACGAACGCGCGCGAGTTTACCACAGTCGTCGCGCTCGACTCCCGGCGCCGCATGGGTGGCGTCGATCTTGTTCCAGACCACGATCTGCGGCACCTGCCCGGCGCCGATCTCTTCCAGCACCGCGGCCACCGCCGCCATCTGCTGGTCGCGATCCGGGCTGGCGGAGTCGACGACGTGCAGCAACAGATCCGCCTGCGCCGTCTCTTCGAGCGTCGCCTGGAAGGCGGCAACCAGCGAATGGGGCAGGTCGCGGATGAAACCGACCGTATCGGAGATCACGATCGGCCCGGCCTCGGCGATGAACAGCCGCCGCGAGGTGGTGTCGAGCGTGGCGAACAACTGGTCGGCGGCGTAGGCGCCGGCCTTGGTCAGCGCATTGAACAGCGTGGATTTGCCGGCGTTGGTGTAGCCCACCAGCGAAACGGCCAGCACTTCGGCTCGGTCCCGGCCGCGGCGCCTGACCTGACGCTGGCGTTCGAGCTGCTTGAGTCGCATCTTGAGCAGGGAGACGCGCTTGCCGAGCAGGCGGCGGTCGGTTTCCAACTGCGTCTCGCCGGGACCGCGCAGGCCGATACCGCCCTTCTGCCGCTCCAGGTGGGTCCAGCCGCGCACAAGCCGTGTCGCGAGATGCTGGAGTTGTGCCAGTTCCACCTGCAGCTTGCCCTCGTGACTGCGCGCGCGCTGCGCGAAGATATCGAGAATCAGGCTGCTGCGGTCGACGACGCGGACTTCCAGTGCACGCTCCAGATTGCGCTGCTGGCCGGGCGACAGGTCGTGATTGAAGATGACGATTTCGGCGCCGTGCAGGATGGCGGCGTCCTTGATCTCCTGCACCTTGCCCTTGCCGGCGAAGGTTGCCGGATCGGGGCTGCCGCGCTTGCCGAAGATCACTTCCAGCGGCACGGCCCCGGCGCTGGTGACCAGCATGCGGAACTCTTCCAGGCGCTCGGCGAAATCCTTCTCGCCGAAATCGAGCTGAACGAGAATGGCGCCCGACGCGGAGCCGTTGCCGGCAGCGGGCCGCTCAAACATCGGCCGCGCCCGCCGGGAGGATAAGGATCACTCGCCGTCGGCTTCCTGCGCGAAGTTAACCGGACGGGCGGGGACCACGGTGGAGATGGCGTGCTTGTATACCATCTGCGTAACGGTGTTCTTCAGCAGCACGACATACTGGTCGAAAGACTCGATCTGGCCTTGCAGCTTGATGCCATTGACGAGATAGATCGACACCGGCACGTGTTCGCGACGCAGGGTATTCAGGAATGGGTCTTGCAACATCTGGCCTTTGTTGCTCATGGGCGGCCCCTCGGCTCTTATTTATGGGAAGCGCTAATGTAGCCGATTTTCCCGCACTTTGCACCCGCGGCGCTTGAACGGCGGACGCGTCCCGCCTGCAAACAAGCAACCGGGAAATTCCTGATCCGCATCAATTTCCCGACAAACGCAGTCAACTATAGTCATGACTCCAACCCCAAGGAGAATCCCATGACCCATATCCACGTTCATACCAACCCCGACGCCATCTACCCGTTCGACGCGCGCGGCATCGCCAAACGCTTCCGCCATGCGGCGATCTTCGGCGCCCTCGATGCCCTGACGCCGGGCGAGACGATGCGCTTCATGAACGACCACGATCCGCTGCCGCTGCTGGACCAGATGCGCAACCGCTATGGCGCCGCGGTGGAAATGACCTACCTGGCCCGCGAACCGGGGCAGATCGTCATCGACTTCGTCAAGCGCGGATAAAAGTCTATTTTTTCTTGTCGGCGAAGGGGTTCTTCGTCGACTTGTACTGGATGCGCAACGGCGTGCCCTGGAGTTTGAAGACTTCAATGAAGGTGTGTTCGAGGTAGCGCGTGTAGGACTCGGGCACCTGCTCCAGGCCATTGCCGTGGATGACGATGATCGGCGGATTGCTGCCGCCCTGGTGGGCGTAGCGCAGCTTGGGCCGCGACAGGCCGTGGCGCGGCGGCGCCTGCTTTTGCACCGCATCGAGCAGCACGCGCGTGATCCGCGGCGTCGCCAGCTTCACCATCGCAGCCGCGTAGGCCTTGTCCACCGACGCCAGCAGGCCGGCGATGCCCTGCCCTTCGAGCGCCGAGATGTAGTGCAGCTTGGCGAAGCCGAGGAAGTTGAGCTTGCGGTTGATGTCCGCCTTGACGCGGTCGCGCCGGTACTCGTCGACGGCGTCCCACTTGTTCACTGCGATCACCAGCGCGCGGCCGGCCTCGACGCAGAAGCCGGCGATATGCGCGTCCTGGTCGGAGATGTCCTGGCTGGCGTCGACCATCAGCACGACGACGTTGGCCTCCTCGACGGCCTGCAGCGTCTTGATGACCGAGAACTTCTCCACCGCCTCGAAGACGCGGCCCTTGCGGCGCAGGCCGGCCGTGTCGATCAGGGTGTAATGCTTGCCGTTGCGTTCGAACGGCACTTCGATGGCGTCGCGCGTGGTGCCCGGCATGTCGAAGGCGATAACGCGCTCCTCGCCGAGCAGGGTATTGATGAGCGTGCTCTTGCCGACGTTGGGCCGCCCGGCGATGGCGACGCGCGGGCCCTGCCCGTCCTCCAGGCCATCCGACTCCTCGGGATAGGACTCCAGAACGAATTCGAGCAGTTCGCGCACGCCGTCGCCGTGCGCGGAGGAAATCACGCGCGGCTCGCCGCAGCCCAGTTCGTGGAACTCGGCCGCCACCATCTCGCGCCGCATGCCCTCGGCCTTGTTGACGACCAGATGCAAGGGCCGGCCGCTGCGCCGCAAGCGGTCGGCGATGGCCTGATCCTGCGGCGTCAGGCCGGCACGGCCATCGACGATGAACAGCAGCACGTCCGCTTCGGCGATGGCCGCTTCGGCCTGGCGCGCCATCTCGTGGACGATGCCGTCCTTGGCGGTCGGCTCGAAGCCGCCGGTATCGACGACGAGAAACGGTTTGTTGCCGACGCGCCCGTGGCCATAATGGCGGTCGCGCGTCAGTCCGGGCAGGTCGGCCACCAGCGCGTCGCGCGTCTTGGTCAGCCGGTTGAAGAGCGTGCTCTTGCCGACGTTGGGACGGCCGACGATGACGAGGGTGGGTTTCATCATGACGGTCGCCTCGCGATCACGGTCGAAAATTCCTTGCGCGTACCGCCGGGCGCGTCGAAGCCGTCGCGGCGTGCGTCCACTATCTGCCAGTCGGCAAATGTCCGTTCCATTTCGTCTAGGCCAAACAAGGTGTAATGCTCCGGTTCGAACATGTCGAGGTAAGTGGTGCCGACGACAAGTACGTTGATGGCGGCGATGCCGCCGGGCTTGGTGCATTCCCTGATGGACTGCAAAAGCGAGTCGGCGCGGGGCCGTGGAAAAAACATCAGCAGGCCGATGGCGGCGACCGCGTCGTAGCGGCCGGCGATGGCCGCCTGCCCGAGGTCGGCGCAGCGGGCGACGACATCGAGTCCGCGCGTTTCGGCCGCCTCGGCCAGGTGCCGGATGCCGGCGGGACTGCCGTCGAGCGCCGTCACGCGGCAGCCCTGGCGTGCGGCGGCCAGGGCGAGATTGCCGAGGCCGCAGCCGAGGTCGAGCACTTCGCCGTGCAGATGCGGCAGGACGAACTCCTCGAACGGATTGAGCGCGAATTCCGCGTTGCCGATCTGCCGCTGAAACTGGCGATCGAAAAAGTCGACGGAATGGCTCATGCCGCCACCTGAATTACTCGACGCTCAGCGCGTAGAGCCCGCCGTTGCGGGTCTGCACCAGGAAACCGCCGGGAATGCGCCGGGGGTCGGCCATGATGGCGCTGCCATCGGTCGTGAAGCGCGCGGCGAAAGCGCCGTCCTCACGGCGCAGCACGTGAATGACGCCTTGCGCATCGCCGACGATGACGCGGCTGCCCAATGCCAGCGGACGCGACAGCCCGCGCATGAAGAGCTTGTCCTGCTTCCAGATGCTGCCGCCGCTATCGCGGTCGAAAGCCTGGACGTTGCCCTTGTCGTCGCTGACATAGACATAGCGCTCATCCATGTCGAGGCCGGCACGGCTCGATATTTCGCGCGACCAGAGGGCACTGCCGGAACTCATGTCGAAGCAGGCGACGCGCCCCTGGTAGGCGGCGGCGCAGGCCAGGCGGCCATCGATGGCCGGGGCGCCGGTGACATCGGCAACGCGCTCCAACTCGGTCGCCCCCTTGGGTAGCGCGACCGCGCCTTCCCAGTAGGCAGCGCCGTTTCCGCGGCTGATGGCGACCAGCTTGCCGCCGGGAAAGCCGGAAAGAATGCCGGCTTGCGTAAACAGAACCCCGGCGTTGGAACGCAAGGTCAGCGCCGGGGCGGTACGTTGATAAACCCAGCGCCGGCGGCCGTCGGCGGCATCGAAGCCGAAAATGCGCGCATCGCCGGAACGGACCGCCACCAGTCCGTCGCCGACGCCCGGCGCGGCGAGGATTTCCGAACTGGTGCGCGTTTTCCACAATTCCTTGCCGGTCGCCGCGTCGAAGGCGAGGACGTCGCCCTTGATCGTGCCGACCACAACCAGCTTGGCGTCGGCACCGACGCCGCCGGAAAGCGACTGCCCGGCGGAAATGCGCCAGACCTGGCGGCCCTCGTCGAACCGAGTGACGGTACCGTCCTTCGCCGCGGCGAATACCGCCTTGTCGACCACCGCCGGCGAGAACACGAATTCGCCTGCGCCACCGACGCTTCCCTGCCAAAGGACGCGCACTTCGGCGGTCGCCTGGATGGGCGTAAGTTCGGCGGCCTTGACCTTGGGCGCGGCGGAAGAAAACGGATTGAGCTTGTCGACCGTATCGCCGACCGATGAGCAGCCCGCCAGGCCGGCGACCAGAAGCAGCAGGCCGATGCGCTTCACTGGCCGCTCCCCAGGGATTCGAGCTTGGCCTGGAGGATGTCGCGATAGGAGCCGTGGCGCGCGGCATCGCCCTTCTGCAGGACATCGAGCTTGGTCAAGGCCAACGCGTAGGCCGTCCTGGCCTCGGCCTTCTTGCCTTGGGCGGCGAACACGTCGCCGCGGAGTTCGGCATAGCGCGGTGCGAAGGAGGAGGCTGGCTCGGCGGCCAGCTGCTTCAGCGCATCGTCGTAGGCCTTGTCGTCGAGCAGCGTGGCGGCGAGACGCAGGCGGGCGAGGTCGCGCAGGGCCTCGTCCTTGGCGTTCTCGGCAGCCCAGATGAGCTGGGCGCGGGCGGTCTTGGCATCGCCGCCGTCGTCCTGCGCCTTGGCGGAAAGCATCGCCGCCATGCCGGCGTAGGCGGTAGACGAGTATTTGTCGATCAGTTCGCCGGCCAGATCGCGGCTGCGTTTGGCATCCTTCATGCCGACCGCCTGCTGCATGGCCGAATAGAGTATGGAAGCATCGGCCGACTGCTTGCGCTGCCACCAGTTCCAGCCCTGCCAGGCAACGACGACCAGCGACACCGCGACGACAACGGCGGTGACGAGATTGCCATGCATCTTCCACCAGGTCTTCAGTTCGTCGATCTGTTCCTGCTCTTCAAGGTCATAAGTTGCCATCGTCATCTTCCCATTCGTATAGCCAGGCGCCGACCGTTGCGGCGAGTTCGTCAAAACCGATGCGGCGCTGCTCCGCCTCATCGCGCAGGTGTTTCAGGGTGACCTGCTGGGCCGCAGCCTCGTCGTCGCCGACGATGGCGGCCAGCAGGGCGCCGGAAGCGTTGGCCTTCTTCATCTGCGACTTGAAGCTGCCGCCGCCGCAATGGAAATGCACGGCAAAGCCGGCGTCGCGCAGGCGCTCGGCGGCGCGGAAGGCGAGGCCGCCCGCCGCCTCGCCCTGATGCACGACATACACGTCGGGCACCGGCGCGACATGTTCGTTGCCCTGGTCGCGCCACAGCGCCAGCAGGCGCTCGATGCCCATGGCGAAGCCGCAGGCCGGCGCGGCCTTGCCGCCCAGCTGGCCGACCAGCCCATCGTAGCGGCCGCCGGCGCAGACCGTGCCCTGGGCGCCGAGCTGGTCGGTCACCCACTCGAACACGGTGAGGTTGTAGTAGTCGAGTCCGCGCACCAGGCGCGGGTTGATGCGACAGGGAATCGCCGCATCGCGCAGCAGCGCCTGGACGCCTTCGAAATGCTTGAGCGAGTCTTCGCCCAGGAAGTCGATCAACTTCGGCGCCGCCTCGACGATTTCCTGCAAGTGCGGATTCTTGGTGTCGAGGATGCGCAGCGGATTGGTGTGCAGGCGGCGTTTGGCATCCTCGTCGAGCCGGTCGGCATGCTTTTCGAGGTAGGCGACGAGCTCGGCGCGATGGCGTGCCCGCTCCTCGCTCTGGCCGAGGGAATTGATTTCGAGCCGGATGCCGGTAAGCCCGAGGTCGTCCCACAAGCGCGCGCACATGGCGATCTGCTCGGCGTCGATGTCGGGGCCCGTGAAGCCGAGCGCCTCGACGCCGACCTGGTGGAACTGCCGGTAACGGCCCTTCTGCGGCCGTTCGTGGCGAAACATCGGCCCCATGTACCAGAGGCGCTTGGGGCCTTCGTAGAGCATGTTGTTCTGGAGCACGGCGCGCACGCAGGAGGCGGTGCCTTCGGGGCGCAGCGTGAGTTGCTCGCCGTTCAGGCTGTCGGTGAAGGAATACATCTCCTTCTCGACGATGTCGGTCACCGCACCGATGGCGCGCGCGAACAGCGGCGTCGGTTCGACCAGCGGCATGCGTATCGGCCGATAGCCGTAGGCGCGCAACCAGTCGCGCACCTGTTCCTCGAACTGTTCCCACAGATCGGCTTCGTCGGGCAGGATGTCGTTCATCCCGCGGATGGCTTGGAGTATCTGGCTCATAGTGCAGTGCGCGCCGGATATTTGCGCGCCACGTAATCGTCGATGATTTTTATGAAGTCGGCGGCGATGCCCTCGCCGCGCAGCGTGGTGATGCGTTCGCCGTCGGCATAGACGGGGGCGACCGGTTCCTCGCCGGTGCCCGGCAGCGAGATGCCGAGACTGGCATGCTTGCTTTCGCCGGGGCCGTTGACCACGCAGCCCATGACGGCCAGGGTCATGTTCTCGACGCCGACGCGCGCCAGTTGCCACTCGGGCATCTTTTCGCGCACGTAGGCCTGGATGTCCTGGGCCAGCTCCTGGAAGGTGGTGCTGGTGGTGCGGCCGCAACCGGGACAGGCGGCGACCAGCGGCACGAAGGCGCGCAGCCCCATCGTCTGGAGGATTTCCTGGGCGACGATGACTTCGCGCGTGCGGTCGCCGCCGGGCTCGGGCGTCAGGGACACGCGCAGGGTGTCGCCGATGCCCTGCTGCAGCAGCACAGCCATGGCCGCCGTCGAGGCGACGATGCCCTTGCTGCCCATGCCGGCCTCGGTGAGGCCCAGATGCAGCGGGTAGTCGCAGCGCGCGGCGAGATCGCGGTAGACGGCGATCAGATCCTGCACGCCGGACATCTTGCAGGACAGGACGATCGCCTCCTGCGGCAGGCCCAGTTCCACGGCCCGCGCGGCGGATTCCAGCGCCGAGGCGACCATCGCCTCGTGCATGATGCCGGTGGCGTCCTTGGGCTCGGCACGCTTGTGGTTCTCGTCCATGATGCGGGCGAGCAAAGCCTGGTCGAGGCTGCCCCAGTTAACGCCGATGCGCACCGGCTTGTTGTATTTGCAGGCGATGTCGATGATCTGCGCGAACTGCTCGTCGCGCCGGGAGCCCTTGCCGACATTGCCGGGATTGATGCGCAGCTTGTCGAGCGCCTCGGCGCAGGCCGGCACTTCGGCGAGCAGTTTGTGGCCGTTGAAGTGGAAGTCGCCGACCAGCGGCACATCGAGATTCATCGCCAGCAGACGCTCGCGAATCTTCGGTACCGCAGCGGCGGCCTCGCGGGTATTGACGGTCACGCGGACGATCTCGGAACCGGCCCGGGCCAGTTCCGCGCACTGCATGGCGGTGGCGAAGATATCCGCCGTGTCGGTGTTGGTCATCGACTGGACGAGAATCGGCGTACCGCCGCCAATCGCATGGCGTCCGACCGGTACGCGGCGGCTGTGGCGGCGCGGCAATGCGCCCGCCGAGGTCGCGCTGCGCTCGGCCATCACTCGACGGTCAGCCGGGCGACTTCGGCACGGATATGCGGCTTGAGGTCGATCTGGCGGTCTTCGTACTGGAGTTCGACCTTGGCGGCGTTGCCGATGACCAACTGGAACGGCGGCTTGCCGACCACGGCCTGGCGGGAGTCCGGCAGGTTCTCGCCCGAAAAGACGATACGCTGACTGGCATCCCTGACTTCAACCCAGGACTTGTCGTGGAAAAGGAATACCAGTTGGCGCATGTCCGCCGCCAGCGGCGTAGCCGCAGTCGCGCCCGGCGCCGGCGTCTCCTCGACGCGAATTTCGGGCGGGCGAACCGCGGCAGACTCGTCCTTCGCCACGGCGATCGGTGCCGGCTTCATCGTCACCGACGCAGTCGGCAAGCCGAGGAAATGCCAGGCGCCCAGCGCTGCGGCCAGGGCGGCGAGCAAGGCCGATCCCAGCAGCATCGGTCGCGAGGAACGCTGCCCGGCAGCGACCGGCGTCGCCGCGACCCCCATGTTCTGCGGCGCCCGCACATCGGGCAGCGCCGCCGGAGCACGGGCGTCGAGCATGGCCAGCAGCGGCTCGGGATCGAGCTTCAGCAGCTTGGCATAGCCGCGCACGAAGCCGCGCAGAAAGGTGGCGCCCGGCGGCAGCACCGCATATTCGTCGGCTTCGAGCGCCTCGATCTGGCGCGGGCTGAACTTCAGCGACTGGGCCACTTCGAAAACGGCCAAGTTGCGCCCCTCGCGCGCTTCGCGCAGGAAGCGGCCCGGCAACTGCAGCGGCTCGGGCGGCAACTCGACCACCGCGGATTCGGTGCTCTCTTCGTATTCGTCGGTCACTCGTACTGCCCCTGCATGAGTTTCTGGTACTCGGGCGACCCCTGGAACTTGCGGCGCAACTGGGAGGCGAAACGGGCCTCGCCCTCGCGGTCGCCGATCTTGCGCTCGACGCGCAACGCCAGCCAAAGCGACTGGGAGTTGGGATCCATCATCTTGTGGAGGTCGCCGATGCTCAAACGCGCCTCGCTGTAGCGTCCCTTGCGGTAATAAATGTCGCTCAGCCAGTAGAGCGCCTGAATGTTGCCGGGGTCGGCGCGCAGCGCCTTGAAGAGGAAGTCCTCGCCCAGCCTGTCGTCCTTCATCTTCAGGTAGCACAGGCCGAGATTGGTGAGCGGCTTGGCTGGCGTGGTGTACAGCGGATTCTTGATGGCGTTGAGAAAATAATTGACCGACTGCTGCTCGCGGTCCGACTGACAGAGGAACCAACCGTAGTTGTTGTTGATCTCGGGATCCCCCGGGGCGAGACGCAGGGCTTTCAGAAAATTCTCTTCGGCGGCGGATTGTTCCTGCAGATACATATGCACGAGCCCCAGCAGGTTGTAGCCGGGCGCATAGGCCGAGTCCGCGCTGATGGCGATACGGCCCTCTTCCAGGGCGACACCGAAGCGCTGGTCCTGGAGATAAAGCGAACCGAGTTCCGTGTGTATCTTCGCGCGCTGCTGCGCATCGGTGGTCGAGGTCTGCTGCGACACGGCCTGCTCGGACGAACCTCCCCGCAGGCCCGAGGAGGGGGCGCCGGCACAGGCGGAAAGCGCCGCCAACAAGCACAATGACCAAAACCTCACGCCGCCACCTCCAGTATCTTGCGCGCCGGGCCGCCGATGCGTCGCGACTTGTCCTGCACCTGCCCGGCAAGCTGGCCGCAGGCGGCGTCGATGTCGTCGCCGCGCGTCTTGCGCACCGTCGTCACATAGCCGGCATCGATGAGGATTTCCTGGAAGCGGCGGACGCGTGCCGGCGCCGAACGGCGGAAACCCGAATGCGGAAACGGATTGAACGGTATCAGGTTGAATTTGCACGGCACCGCGCGCACCAGTCCCAGCAGTGCGCGGGCATGGGCATCGCTGTCGTTGACGCCGGCTATCATCACGTACTCGAAGGTAATGAAATCGCGCGGCGATTTTTCCAGATAGCGCTGGCAAGCCGCCATGAGTTCGTGCAAGGGGTACTTGCGATTGATGGGCACAAGTTCGTCGCGCAGCGCATCGTCGGGCGCGTGCAGCGAAACTGCGAGCGCCACGGGAGCCAGCTCCGCCAATCGGTCCATGGCCGGCACCATGCCCGAGGTGGACACGGTGACGCGTCGCCGCGACAGGCCGTAGGCGTTGTCGTCGAGCATCAGGTGCAGGGCGGCGACCACGTTGTCGAAATTGGCCAGCGGCTCGCCCATGCCCATGAGGACGACGTTGCTGATGACACGCTCGTGCCGGGGCGTGACGCCCAGCGCACGGTTGGCCTGCCAGAGCTGGCCGATGATCTCGGCGGTCGTCAGGTTGCGGTTGAAACCCTGCTTGCCGGTCGAGCAGAAGGCGCATTCCAGCGCACAGCCGGCCTGCGTCGAAATGCAGAGCGTGCCGCGATCATCCTCGGGAATGAAGACGGTCTCGATGGCGTTGCCGCCGCCGACATCGAACAGGAACTTGCGCGTACCGTCGTCGGAGAGCCTGTCGCTGATCAGCGGCGGCGGCGTCGCCGCCGCCATCGCCTTGAGCTTTTCGCGCAGACTCTTGGCGATGTCTGTCATCGCGTCGAAATCGTCCTGCCCGAACTGATGCATCCAGCGCAGCACCTGGCGCGCACGGAAGGGTTTTTCGCCCTGTTGCGCAAACCAGGCGGTCAGGCCTTCGGCATCGAAATCGAGCAGGTTGACAGGCATCGACGTCAGATTCAGCGACCGGCGAAAACGTTCAGCGCCGGGAAGAAATAGGCGATCTCGACCGCGGCGGTATCGGTGCCGTCGGAGCCGTGCACGGCGTTGGCATCGATGCTCTCGGCGAAGTCGGCGCGGATGGTGCCGTTGTCGGCCTTCTTCGGATCGGTGGCGCCCATCAGTTCGCGGTTCTTGGCGACGGCGCCCTCGCCTTCGAGCACCTGGATCATCACCGGTCCGGAAGTCATGAACTTGACCAGATCCTTGAAGAAGGGACGCTCCTTGTGCACGGCATAGAAGCCGCCGGCTTCCTGCTCGGACAGCCAGGCCATGCGGGAAGCCACGATCTTGAGGCCGTTGCTCTCGAAACGGGAGTAAATCTTGCCGATCACGTTCTTGGCCACGGCATCGGGTTTGATGATCGACAGGGTGCGTTCAACAGCCATTGAATTCTCCAACAAAAGGTTAAGCGAAGATTGATAACTTGCTATTTTATAGTAGTTTTCGAGGCTCCATCAGGCTATGCAAGCGCCTGTAACGAAAAAAGCCCGGCACGCGTGCCGGGCTCGTGGACGGGAACGGAGGCCCGCTTACGCGATCATCCCCAGCATGCGCGGGAACCACAGCGACATCGCCGGCCAGTAGGTGACCATGCCCAGGAAAACCAGCATTGTCAGCAGCCACGGCCAGACGGCGATGGTCAGTTCGGTAATGCCCATTTTCGTGATGCCCGAGGCGACATAGAGGTTGAGGCCCACTGGCGGGTGGCACATGCCGACTTCCATGTTCACCACCATCAGGATGCCGAAATGCACCGGATCGACGCCGAGCTTGACCGCCACCGGGAACAGGATGGGGGCGAAGATCAGCACGATAGACGACGGCTCCATGAAGTTGCCGGCCAGCAGCAGCAGGATGTTCACCGCCAGCAGGAAGGCGATCTGTCCCAGACCCTTGTCGAGCAGCCAGGCGGCGAGTTCCTGCGGGATGTTCTCGTTGGTCATGATGAAGGAGAACAGCACGGCGTTGGTGATGATGTAGAGCAGCATCGCCGACATGTTGGCCGAGTTGAGCAGCACCTTTGGCACGTCCTTCAGGCCCATGTCCTTGTAGACGAATACGGCGACGAAGAAGGCATACACCGCGCTCATGGCCGCCGCCTCGGTCGGCGTGAAGATGCCGGTGTAGATACCGCCCATCACCACGATGATCAGCAGCAGGCCCCACATCGACGCGCGGAAGGTGCGCAGGCGTTCGGCCCACGACGCCTTGGGCTGGCGCGGGTAGTCGAACTTCCTGGCGCGATACCAGGTCATCAGCCCGAGCATGGTCGCCAGCAGCAGCCCCGGCACCACGCCAGCCATGAACAGGGCGCCGACGGAAGTGTTGGTGGCGACCGAGTACATCACCATGACGATGGACGGCGGGATCAGGATGCCGAGAGCGCCCGAGGTGGTGATGACGCCGGCGCCGAAGCGCGTCGGGAATCCTGCCTTGACCATCGCCGGCAGCAGGATGGAGCCGATGGCGACCACGGTCGCGGGCGACGAACCCGATACCGCGGCGAACAGCGCGCAGGCGAGAACCCCCGCCAAGCCCAATCCGCCGTACCAATGGCCGACCATCGACGTGGCGAAATTGATCATGCGCCGCGCGACACCGCCGTGGGTGAGGAAGTTGCCGGCCAGGATGAAGAACGGGATGGCCATGATCTCGAACTTCTCGATGCCGGTGAACAGCTTGAGCGCCACCGACTCCATCGGCACTTGGGTCATGGTGAACAGGAAGGTCAGCACCGTCAGGCCAAGCGAAATGGAAATCGGCATGCCGGTGAGCATGAGAACGGTCAGCAGACCGAAGATGACGAGGGCGGTCATTTCCGGTCTCCTTCGCGGTCGTCGTCGCCGAGCTGTGTGTGTTTGAGATCGCGCATGTGCAGGTTGTCATCCATACCGTAGGGGTCGACATCGACCGGCACGATTTCCTCCTCGATGCCGTCGACATGGCCGTGGTCGTGATGCGGCAGTTCGCCGGTCTTGGTGAACGACACCAGGACTTGCAGGAAGCGGAAGCACATCAGATAGGAACCGAGAGGGATCGCCGAATAGACCATCCAGGTCGGCCATTCGAGGTCGGGCGTGGTCGGGCCTTCCGGAATGTCGCCCAGATCCTTGCCCAGGGTGCTCAGAAAGGCGTGGTGCATGCCGTTTTCCCAGACGAAGTTGGCGCCGAGAGTGCCGACGATGCCGGTGAAGAACGCTCCGGCCGCCAGGCCGAAGATGATGAACTTGCCGCGATTGGCCGCTTCCATGCGGTTGATCAGGACGTCGACGCCGACGTGGATGCCGGTGCGCACGCCGTAGGCGGCACCGAACTTGGCCATCCAGACGAACATGATGATGCACAGTTCCTGGGTCCAGCCGAAATTGAGCGTCAGCAGCCAGTCCTGGAGTCCGGGAACCGCGAAGCCGGTGGCGTAGCGATGGACGACGGAGACAAAAATAATCAGCGTCGCCGCAGCGATGAGGAAGGTGATGAACCATTCCTCGATATGGTCTAGAAATTTCACTATCGGGTTCCCCCAAGAAAGACGGCGCCCGCCATCGTCGGCGATGGCGGGCAGGGCCGACCGGACGGGTCAGTTCGGCGTGTAGCCGGTTTCCTTGTACACGGACTGAATGACTTCCTTGCCGATGCGGCTTTCCATCTTCTGATGGACGGAAGTCAGGGCCTGCTTGAGGGCCGCCTTCTCCTCCTTGGTCGGCACATAGACCTGGGTCTTGCCCGACTTCTTCACGGCATCGAGGTCGTGGTCGTTCTGGTCCTTGGCGATCTTGTTGGCGTAGGCGGTCGCCTCCTTCATCGCGGTTTCGAGGGATGTGCGAACGTCGGCGGGCAAACCGTCCCAGAACTTCTTGTTGACGATCACCGCATAGCCCAGATAACCGTGGTCCGTGAGCGACAGATGCTTCTGCACTTCATGCATCTTCTGGGTGTAGAAGTTGGAGATCGGATTCTCGGTGCCATCGACGACGCCCGTCATCAGGGCGTTATAAACCTCCGAGAACGCCATCACCTGCGGCAGGCCGCCGAGGGCCCGGATTTCCTCTTCCAGCACCTTCGAGGACTGGATACGCAGTTTCTGGCCCTTGAAATCGGCGGGCGCCTTGAGCGGCTTGTTGGCCGAGAACGACTTGAAACCGTTGTCCCAGTAGGCCAGCCCCCGGATACCCTTGGGCTCCAGCTTGTCGAGCAACTGCCGACCGACCGGACCTTGCGTGATCTTGTGGAGCTCGCTGTAGTCGTCGAAGATATAGGGCAGGTCGAACACCTCGAACTCCTTGACGCCGAGCGGGCCGAACTTGGCCAGCGAAGGCGCCAGCATCTGCACCGCGCCAAGCTGCAGCGCTTCCATCTCTTCCTTGTCCTTGTAGAGCTGGCTGTTCGGGTAGACCTCGACCTTGACCTTGCCCTTGGTCAGTTCCTCGGCCTTTTTCTTGAAGAACTCTGCGGCGAGACCCTTCGGCGTATCGAGAGCCACGACGTGGCTGAACTTGATGACGATGGGCTGCTGGGCGAATGCCGACAGCGAGAATGCCGCGGCAATGCCGGCCACCAGGATGCGAAACTTCATGACTGTTCTCCTCCAGTAAATGCCTTTTCGGCGTGCCCGGATTGTCCATGGATGCCGCAAGCTGCGGCAATTGTGGTTATCCGCAAGTGTTTGCCGCAAGCGGAAGCGGCGCGTTACCATCCCCGCCATGTTCAGAGTCGCGACAAACTTGGCGAAACCGGCGGCGGCATCGAGATGGCTGCTGCTGCTGCCGCGCATGGCCTTCGCGCTTTTCGTCGCCGCGGTGGTGGCCTTGCTGATGATGTCGGACCGTGCCGAGAAGGAGGAGCAGCGCGCGATTCTCATCAGCGACGTGCTCTGGCTGGAACAGAACCTGCGCTTCCAGTTGACGCGGCACGAGGAGGTCCTCGGCCAGATCGGCCCCCATCAGGCGGCCAGCGCGGGCCTCTTCGAAGCGCATGCCAAGACCCTGATGGCCAGCAAGACGGGGCTGCGCCAGGTCATCTGGCTGGACGCCGAAGGCCGCATCCGCCAGAACTATCCGGGACCGACCGACGCCTACATGGTCGGCGAGGTGCAGGACGTTGTGCCTTCGCGCGAAACCATGCGCCTGGCCAAGTCGCTGGGGCGGCCCGCCTACAGCGCACCCTACCCGATCATCGACGACGATTGGCAATTCGAGGTCCATGTCCCGGTTTTTCGCGACGGACAGCTGGCCGGGGTCGCCATCGGCGCCTACTCCATCCGGCGCATACTCGACGAGTCGATTCCGTGGTGGCTCGCCGAACGTTACCGGATAAGCGTCATCGATACTGCCGGCAGCACGCTGGGTACGCGTTCCAAAGTCGCGGCGACCGAGGATGTCAGCAGTTACCAGATTCCGTTCGAGCCGCCGGGCCACGGGCTGTCGCTCCAGGCCACGCCTTATCGAACCCCGACGCCGCTGGCCGGACGCCTGCTTTCCTCGGCGCTGGTCTTTCTCGCCTTGCTGGTGCTCTGGAGCCTGTGGGCGCTGCGGCGGCACATGCAGCAACGGCTGGCCGCCGAAGAGGCACTACGCAACGAGTATGCATTTCGCAAGGCGATGGAGGATTCCCTGCAGACCGGGTTGCGCGCCCGCGATCCGGAGGGACGCATCACCTATGTCAATCCGGCCTTTTGCCGCATGGTCGGCTGGAGCGCGGAGGAACTGCTGGGACGTGCGCCGCCGATGCCTTACTGGCCGGACGAATACCTCGACGAAACCAGGAATATCCATGACAGCATCCTCGCCGGCCAGGGTCCCGAAGACGGCTTCGAGCTGAAGTTCAAGCGCCGCAATGGTGAATTGTTCGATGTCTTCATTCACGAAGCGCCGTTGATCGACGCCCGGGGAAGGCATACCGGCTGGATGGGGTCGCTGATCGACGTCACGGAGCGCAAGCGCGCCGAGGAACTGGCGCATCAGCAGAGGGAACGCCTGCAAGCCACCGCCCGCCTCGTCACCATGGGCGAGATGGCGTCCAGCCTCGCCCACGAGTTGAATCAACCGCTGGCGGCGATCGCCAGTTACAACACCGGCTGCCTCAACATGCTCGACTCGGGTACGGCGGACAGCGCCGAACTCAAGCTGGCCCTGACCAAGAGCGCAGAACAGGCGCAGCGCGCGGGGCGCATCATTCGCCGCATCTACCAGTTCGTGCGCCGGGCGGAACCGAAATCGGAACCCTGCGATCTGGCCGAGATCATCGACGAGGTGCTGGGCCTGGTCGATGCGGATGCGCGCCGGCAGGGCGTGCGCATAGTGCGCGAAGTAGCGCCGCAACTGCCGGTCATCCAGGGTGACCGCGTGCTGATCGCCCAAGCGCTGCTCAATCTCGTCCGCAACGCCATCGAAGCCATGCGCAACATGCCCGGCGAACAGCGTCAGCTGACGGTCGCCGCGCACACGACCATCGACGGCATCGCCATCGCCATCAGCGACATGGGCTGCGGCATTTCCTCGGAAACCGCCACTCGCCTGTTCGAACCCTTCTACACGACCAAGACCGAAGGTATGGGCATGGGCCTGAATATCTGCCGTTCGGTCATCGAGGCCCACCACGGCCGGCTTTGGTACGAAGCCAATCCGCAGGGTGGCAGCATCTTCCGCATCCAATTTCCGGTTCAGACACCATGACCGACATGATCGCTTACCTGGTCGATGACGACGACGCCATCCGCGACGCGCTGGCGTGGCTGTTGCGCTCGCGCGGCGTCCGCTCGCAAGCCTGGAGTTCCGCGGAGAGCTTCCTTGCCGATTATCGCCACGACATGCATGGCTGCCTCGTTCTCGACGTTCGCATGCAAGGCATGAGCGGCCCCGAGCTGTTCGACCGGTTGACGGGGCTAGGCTGCGGCATGCCGGCGATTTTCCTGACCGGCCACGGCGACGTGCCGCTGGCGGTGAATGCCATCAAGAAGGGCGCCTTCGATTTCATCGAAAAACCCTTCAACGACAACGAACTCGCCGACCGCGTGATCGATGCCCTGCGCATCGACGCCGCGCGCGTCACGCAGGCCGAGTCGTCGGCGACGTTGGAGGCGCGTCTGTCGCAGCTGACCTCGCGCGAACGCGAGGTCATGAATCACGTACTGGCGGGAAAGTTCAACAAGGTGATCGCCGACGAATTGAATATTGCCATGCGCACCGTCGAAGTCCATCGCTCACGCGTGTTCGAAAAAATGGGCGTCCGTTCGGCGGTCGAACTCGCCCAACTGCTCGCCGGCCAGCCCTTGAAACCGGACTAGAAATCTCACGCCGGCTCGACGACCACCTGCCCCGCCCGCCGCAGGATCCTGTAGGTGCCGAATACCATGGCCGGATGGCGGTCGGGCGCCGCATGAATCAACTGGCGCAGGCCTTCGCGCAGGCGCTCCTCACCCGGAATGCCGATATGCCGGCGTTGCAGCAGGTAGCGCATTACGTTCCGCGCCCGCGGTTCGTCGAGAGCTTTCAGCACGGCGATGGACAAGGGAAAGTCCGGCGCATGCGGGCCGAGATCGATCATCGCCAACTCGTCGAGCAGAGTCTGCGCCTCGGCGAAGCGCTGCGTCGCCGCCGCCAGGTTGGGCGTGCTGCCGGGGAAACGTCGCTCCAGGCCGGCGAGAATCTCATGGCGCAGATAGTTGCGCGAAAAACCGGTATCGGCATTGCTTTCGTCGTCCAGCCAGCGCAATTCGTGCGCCCGAGCGTAGGCTTCGATGTCGTCCCGGCCAGTGGCGAGCAGCGGCCGCAACAAACGGCCGTTGACTTCGCTCATGGCCGCCGCGCCGCGCACCCCCGTGCCGCGCAACAGGTTGAACAGCAGGGTTTCCGCCTGGTCGCCGCAATGATGGGCGAGGATGGTCCAGTCGCATTCGGCGCGAGCGAACTCTGCATGCCGCGCACGCCGTGCAGCGGCTTCGAGGCCGTCGCGCGAGCCGCGCTCGACGACGACACGCGACACCGACAGGGGAACACGCCATTCATCGCAGAGGGTTCGGCAGTGGGCTTCCCACAAGTCCGCATTCGGGCTGAGGCCGTGGTGGACATGCAATGCGGCCAGCGTAAGCCGGCGCAACGGCGCCGCTTCGCGCAGGCAATGCAGGAGAACTACCGAATCGACGCCGCCGGACAGTCCGACGACAAGGTGCTGCCCGGGCCGGGTACGCCGGTCGAGGCAGGCCGCGACGTTCGCAGGCAGCGCGTCAGAGTGCTTGCTCTTTGAATTTCCCATAGCTCATCAGGCGCTCGAAACGGCGCTCGAAGAGCTCCTCCTGCGAAAGATTCGCCACTTGCTTGAGCGCATCCTGCAGGGCCTTCTTGAGCGAAATCGCCGCCGCGCGGTGATCGCGGTGGGCGCCGCCCAGCGGCTCCGTCACAATGCGATCGAGCAGACCCAGGGTCTTCAGCCGCGCCGCGGTGATGCCCATGGTTTCGGCGGCTTCCGCCGCTTTCTCGGCGCTCTTCCAGAGGATGGATGCGCAGCCTTCGGGGGAGATAACGGAGTAGGTCGAGTACTGCATCATCAGCATGGCGTCGCCGACGGCGATGGCCAATGCGCCGCCCGATCCGCCTTCGCCGATGATGGTGGCGATCAAGGGCACCTTGAGTTCCGCCATGGCGTAAAGATTGTGGCCTATCGCCTCCGATTGCCCGCGCTCTTCCGCGTCGATGCCCGGATATGCCCCCGGCGTATCGACGAAGGTGAACACCGGCATGCCGAATTTCTCGGCCAGCTTCATCAGGCGCATCGCCTTGCGATAGCCTTCCGGGCGCGGCATGCCGAAATTGCGCTGGATTTTTTCCTTCGTGTCGCGGCCCTTCTGGTGACCGATGACGACGCACGACTGGCCGTTGAACCGCGCCATGCCGCCGACGATTGCCTGGTCGTCGGCAAACGCACGGTCGCCGTGCAGCTCTTCGAAATCGGTGAATATGTGCTCGACATAGTCAAAGGTATAGGGACGCTGCGGATGGCGCGCGACCTGGGCGATCTGCCACGGCGTCAGCTTGGCGTAGATGTCCTTGGTCAGGGATTGGCTCTTGGTTTCAAGACGGCTGATTTCATCGGAGATGTCGACGGCCGAGTCGTCCTGGACAAAACGCAGTTGTTCGATTTTATTTTCGAGTTCAGCGATGGGCTGCTCGAAGTCGAGAAAGGTCGTTTTCATGGCGCGTATTTTACCTTCCCGGAAACGACAACGCCCCGGTTTTTAGGCGGGGCGTGCAGTGCATTACAAACACAAACGCCCCGGCTATTTAAGCCGGGGCGATGCATTGGGGAGTCTGG
>CAZWFC010000039.1:17653-21071 GCA_964632965.1 uncultured Rhodocyclaceae bacterium | reverse complement strand
TAGGTGCCGGCGACAGCCTGGAACTCTGCCTCGACTTCCCAGTAGTCGCGCGAGACAAAGGCGCGGATGCGCTTCTCGCGTTCGACGAGGATGGCCAGCGTCGGCGTCTGCACGCGGCCGACCGGTGTCTTGTAGAAGCCGCCCTCCTTCGAGTTGAAGGCGGTCATGGCGCGCGTGCCGTTGATGCCGATCAGCCAGTCGGCCTCGGAGCGGCAGCGCGCGGCGTCGGCCAGCGGCAGCATTTCCTGGTCGCTGCGCAGATGGGCGAAGCCGTCGCGGATCGAGGCGGCCGTCATCGATTGCAGCCAGAGCCGGCGCACCGGCTTGGCCGGTTTGTCGCCGGTGGCGTGCTGGACGACGTAGCGGAAGATCAGTTCGCCTTCGCGGCCCGCGTCGCAGGCGTTCACCAGGCCGGAAACGTCCTTGCGCTTGATGAGGCGCGTCAGCAGCTTCAGCCGCTCGGCGGTGCGCTCGATCGGGTTCAGGGCGAAGCGCGGCGGAATCATCGGCAGGTGGGTGAAGGTCCACTTGCCGCGCTTGACGTCGTATTCCTCGGGCACCGTCAGTTCGAGCAGGTGGCCGATGGCGGAGGACAGGACGTAATCGTCGCTCTCGAAGTAGTCGCCGCTGCGCGTGAAGCCGCCAAGAGCCTTCGCGATGTCCTGGGCGACGGATGGCTTCTCGGCGATGATGAGTTGTTTGGTCATGGTCGGGCCGGGTACTTTGAGCGCGGCATCATAAGCGCCTACCGCAGGCGCTGGCAAGTCGGCTGCAACGGGGGGTCAGTGCAGGCGCTGGTAGCGGCCGCCCGGCAGGCGGGCGACGCGGCCATCCAGTTCCAAGGGCAAGAGCCTTGCCAGCAGGCTGTCGGCGGTCAGCCCGGTGCGCTCGGCGAGGGTGTCCAGATCGCAGGAATCGTGGCCGAAAGCGAGGAGGACGGAGTCCTCCTCGCTTTCGGCCTTCGGCCAATCAGCCCCCCCACCCCCCGGCCCCCGCCCCGGGGCGGGGGACTTAACTTGCCCGCTGCGCTCGATGGGGGAGACTATGTTCTCCCAGCGCAGCTCTTCCAGGATGTCCTGTGCCGATTCGACGAGTTTGGCGCCCTGCTTGATGAGCTTGTGGCAACCGCGGGAAAGCGGCGAATGGATGGAGCCGGGAATCGCGAAGACCTCGCAGCCGGACTCGGCGGCAAGGCGGGCGGTGATCAGGGAACCGCTCTGCTCCGCGGCTTCGACGACCAGACAGCCGCGCGCCAGGCCGGCGATCAGGCGGTTGCGGCGCGGGAAATTCGCCGGCAGCGGCGGCGTGCCGATGGCGAATTCGCTGACGATGACGCCTTTTTCCGCGATGGCGCGGGCGAGTTCCGCGTTCTTCGCCGGATAGATCCGGTCGGCGCCGGTGCCGATCACGGCGATGGTGGCACCCGCCGCATCCAGTGCGCCGCGGTGGGCGGCGGCATCGATGCCGAGTGCGAGCCCGCTGACGATGGCCAGTCCGGCGCGGGCGAGCGCGGCGGCGAAGGCCTGCGCGTTGGCCTCGCCTTGCTTGGTCGCGTTGCGGCTGCCGACGATGGCGAAGGCCGGAGCGTTGAGCAGCTCGCGGCGACCCTTGACATAGAGCAGCACGGGCGGATCGGCGGTGGCGAGCAGCGCCTGTGGATAGTCGGGATCGGCGAGGGTGACGATATGGTTGCCGTCTTCGGCGACCCAGCGCATAGCGGCGTCGATGGCGGCAGTGCAGTCCTCGGTTGCGAAGCGCTCGGCCAGCGTGCTGCCGATGATCGCGTTCAGGGCGGCATGGCCGGCGGCGAATATCGCCTCGGGGAGGCCGAAGGCCTTGAGCAGCTGGCGCTGGGTTTCGCCGCCGACGCCGGGGATCAGCGTCAGGTGCACCCAGGCGGCGAGTTCCTGCACGGAGGAGCCGGCGTCGGGGGTCGGCGCTTGCGCCACGACCGTCTCTCCGCCTCAGGGGGTGCGGACGGTATCCCCTTCCACCACCGGACGCGACGCTTCCATGACCAGGCCGTAGGAGGCGCGTTCGAAGACGCGGAAGACAAACAGCATGCCGTAGCGTTCGTCGGGCAGCTTGTAGGCCTCCTTCTTTTCCTCGACCAGGACGGAAACCTCGGCGCCGGTGCGATAGAGCGCCAGCACGTGGCCGATTTCGAGGCCGTCCTGCTTGCCGCGGGAAAGCGAGACGATGGACAGGCGGCCGCCCTCGCCGACGCCGCCGTAGATATTGATGAGGCGGCCGCGGACGTCTTTCGTCGGGGCATGGGGAACGTAATTGATGATCTCGGCGCGCGGGGTCGGGATCAGGTAGTCGTTGAGGCCGATTTCCTGGCGTGCCGAGGTTATTTCCAGCGTTGCCGGCTCGCCTTCCCGGGTCAGGCGGGCGGTGCCCAGATACATGGCTTCGAGGCCGAGGACGGTTGCCGGCTTGTCGGGATCGGGCCGGTCCGGATCGAGCATGGGCTTGCCGGCGCGGAAAATCTGCCATTGCGCGGTCTTTTCCTTGACCTTGGTGGCATAGACGGTGTCGCCGGTGCCGACGCTGATGCGGCTGCCCTGGATGGCGATGATGCGCGCGGCGTTGTCGAGCGCCCCCTCATCGAGCACCAGCGGCCGGGTGAGGAAAGGCTCGATCACATGCTGCGGAATCGCCGGAATTTCCTTGGGCGGCTCGCTGGCGTAGACGCGCGGCTTGGCCTTGATGAGTTTGCCGAGCTTCAGCAGCGGCCGGTCGCCGCTCTTGTCGAGGATGACCACCTGGCCCGGATAGATGCGGTGCGGGTTCCTGATGTCGTCCGGATTGAGGCGCCAGACTTCGGGCCAGCGGTAAGGGTCCTTGAGGAACTTGGCGGAAATGCCCCACAGCGTATCGCCGGGCACGACGATGTGGCGGTCGGGCGCATCCGGCGCCAGTTCGATGGGTTTGCTGTCCTGGGCGAGGGCCCAGGCACTTGAAAAACAGATTAGCAGCGCGGATATAATGCGTCGCATGGCTTGGTCTCCCGGCAGGTTCAGTGGATTCTGCCCCCAAATTCTTCTGGCATCAATCGATATAGACCGGTTTTCATGGCCCTTTTGCCCATATTGCGCTACCCCGATCCGCGACTCTATAAAAAGGCGTCGCCGGTAGGCACCGTCGACGCGGCTATCCGCAAGCTGGTCGCCGACATGGCCGAGACCATGTACGCCGCGCCCGGCGTCGGCCTGGCCGCCACCCAGGTCGATGTGCACAAGCGCGTGATCGTCATCGACGTTTCCGAGGACAAGAGCCAGTTGCAGGTTTTCATCAATCCGGAAATCCTCCGCCGCGAAGGCGAGCATTCCGGCGAGGAAGGTTGCCTCTCGGTGCCCGGCATCTACGATACGGTGACGCGCTCGGCCACGGTAAGGGTGCGGGCGCTCGGCCT
>CAZWFC010000039.1:0-17553 GCA_964632965.1 uncultured Rhodocyclaceae bacterium | reverse complement strand
TCGCATTCGCCGGTACGCCGGATTTCGCCCGTACGGCGCTGGCCGCCATCCTGGACGCCGGTTTCGCCGTGCCGCTGGTGCTCACTCAGCCGGATCGCCCCGCCGGGCGCGGCATGCAGCTCCATGCCAGCCCGGTCAAGCAACTGGCGCTCGACCACCGCATCGCCGTCTACCAGCCCGAGCGGCTCAAGGACCCGGCCACGCACCAGCCCTTGCTGGCGGCTGCCCCGGACGTGCTGGTGGTCGCCGCCTACGGCCTGATCCTGCCGCAGGCCGTGCTCGACATTCCGCGCCACGGCTGCATCAACATCCACGCCTCGCTGCTGCCGCGCTGGCGCGGCGCGGCACCCATCCATCGCGCCATCGAGGCCGGCGACGCCGAGACCGGCATCACCATCATGCGCATGGAAGCCGGGCTCGATACCGGCCCCATGCTGCTGGTCGGGCGTCTGCCGATCGCCGCCGCCGACACCACGGCCACGCTGCACGACAAGCTGGCGGAACTCGGCGGCCGGCTCATCGTCGACGCCCTCAGGCGCCTGCCCCAGTTGGCGCCCACTCCGCAGCCGGACGATGGCGTTACCTATGCGCACAAGATCGGGAAGAACGAGGCACCGCTCGACTGGCGGCGTTCGGCGGCGGAGCTGGAGCGGCAGGTCCGGGCATTCAATCCCTTCCCCGGTGCGGTTGCCATGCGGCAGCAGACGGCGGTCAAGGTCTGGGCGGCGCAGGCAGAGTCCGGCGCCGGTGCGCCCGGCGAGGTGCTGGCGAGCGGCGCCGACGGCATACTGGTGGCCTGCGGCGCGGGCGCGTTGCGGCTGACGGAACTGCAGAAGCCCGGCAGCAAGCGCCTGCCGGTCGGCGATTTCCTGCGCGGCTTCCCGGTGGCGGCGGGTGCCGCTTTCGAGCTGCCGGCCGGAGGCTAACTCAGGCCGCCGAGAAACTCCGCCACGGCGTCGCCGGGCATCGGGTGGCCCATCAGGAAGCCCTGGGTTTCGCCGCAGCCGTTGGCCGCCAGGAAGTCGGTCTGCTCCCCCGTTTCCACGCCTTCGGCGACGACGTCCAGCTTGAGGGCGTGCGCCAATGAAATGACGGCGCGCACGATGGCCGCGTTGTCGGGGTTGTTGTCGACGTCCTGGACGAAGGAACGGTCTATCTTCAGCCGGTCGATGGCGAAAGACTTGAGGTAGGCCAGCGAGGAATAGCCGGTGCCGAAGTCGTCGAGGGTCAGATAGACGCCCAGCGCCTTGAGGCGCCGTATGGTTTCCAGCACCGGCGCGCCGCGGCCCATCAGCAGGCTTTCGGTGATTTCCAGCTCCAGTCGCTCGCCCTCCAGCCCGGTTTCGGCGAGGGCGCGGGCGACGATGTCCGCCAGGTCTGGTTCGAACTGGCGTGCGGACAGATTGACGCTGACGCGGAAGCGGCCGAGTCCCTGGATTTCCCAGCGTCGCACTTCGCGGCAGGCGGTATGCAGCACCCACTCGCCGAGGGGCACGATGAGGCCGGTTTCTTCCGCGATCGGGATGAACTCGTCCGGCGCCACCCAGCCCCGCACGGGGTGCGGCCAGCGCAGCAAGGCTTCCCAGGCGACGATGCGCCGCGTGCCGATGTCGAACTGGGGCTGGAAATGGAGCCGGAAGGCGTCGCTCGCCAGAGCGTGGCGCAGGTCGCCCTCCAGCCGCAGACGCTCGCTCACCGCCTCGTTCATGGCCGTGCTGTAGAACTGCCAGGCGTTGCGGCCGTTGGCCTTGACCTGGTAGAGAGCGGTGTCGGCATTCTTCAGCAGGGTCTCGATATCGTCGCCGTCCTTCGGGTAGAGGGCGATGCCGATGCTGGGCGGCGCGTGCAGGGTCTTGTCGTCGATGACGACGGGCAGATTGAGGGTGTCGCGGATCTTGCCGGCGACGGCGGCGACATCGCTGGCGTTGCCGATGTCCTCCAGCAGCACGACGAACTCGTCGCCGCCCAGGCGCACCACGGTGTCGGTGTCGCGCACGCTGGCAGTGAGGCGCCGCGCCACCTCGATCAGCAGGCGGTCGCCGACCGGATGGCCGAGGGTGTCGTTGATGTTCTTGAAGCGGTCGAGGTCGATCACCATACAGGCCAGTCCGGCATCGCGGCGCCGGCTCGAAGCGATGATCTGGCGCGTCCGCGTTTCGAGCAGGCGCCGGTTCGGCAGGCCCGTCAGGTGGTCGTGTTCGGCGAGGAAGCGGATGCGGTCCTCGTTCTCCTTGCGCTCCGAGATGTCGGAGAACAGGGCGACATAATGCGTGGTGGCGCCGCCGTCGCGCACGGCGTTGATGGTCAGCCACTTCGGATACTGGCTGCCGTCCTTGCGCCGGTCCCAGAGTTCGCCCTCCCAGTGGCCGCTGTCGGTGAGGGTGCGCCACATGTCGGCATAGAAGCGGTCGTCGTGGCGTCCCGACTTGAGGATGCGCGGCGTCGCGCCGATGGCTTCGTCCGGACGGTAGCCGGTCAGCCAGGTGAAGGCCGGATTGACGGCGAGTATGCGGCCGTCGGCGGCGGTGATGACGATGGCTTCGGCGCTGTATTCGAATACCTTGTCGGACAGGCGCAGCTTTTCCTCGGTGAAGCGGCGCAGGCCGATGTCGCGCAACGTGAGCACCGCCAAGCGTTCGCCGTCCTGCGCCACGGGCGCGAAGGTCAGGGCGGCGGGAAAGCCTTCCGGCCTTGCGACGGTGGCCAATAGCGCCTCGAATTCGCCGCCGGCGGGACAATGCGGCCAGTCGTTGATGGACTGGCAACAGCTGTTCGCGTCGGGTCGCAGTTCAATCAGTTCTTCCAGCGGGCGGCCGATGGCGCCGTCTTCCGCCAGGCCGAGCAGGTGCTCGGCCTGGGGGTTGGCGAAGCGCACGCGGTACGGCGGGCTTTCCTCGAAACAGATCACGCCTTCGGCGATGGCGCGGATCAGGGCGCGCGACATGTCGTCGGCCTTGGCGCGCGCAGTGTCCTTGTGGTGCCGGGCCCAGTCGATGCCGAAGCCGATCCATTGGGCCATCAACTTGAGGAAGCGGATGTCGGCTTCGCCGAAGTCGTGTGCCACGGCGGTGGGACTGGAAAAGCTCAGGGTGCCCCAGGTCTGGCCGCCGACCGGCACCCGCGTGCCCAGGTAGGCGTCGAGGCGCGAGTGGCGGAAGCCGGGGTGATGCTCCCAGGCCGAGCCCCGGGCGCGGCTGAAGCCCAAGGGCGCGTCGCTGCGGACGGTATGGCTGCAATAGGTGTTCGCGAGCGGGAGCCGGCTACCGCGGCGCAGTTGGCCATCCGCCGGCGCGACGGCGACGATCTTGTAGTCCTCGTCGCGGATGCGCGCCAGAATGCCGCTTTCCAGGCCGAAGGTCTCGCAGCCGAAGCTCAGCAGGCGCAGGAGCTTTTCATCGAGCGTCGCGGCCGGATCGGACGTGATGTCGTAGAGCGCAGCAAGCCGTCGGTCGGAGAGGGACGATAGCATCGTGGAACCGGGAAGCGAATGGGGGGCGGACCGCCTTCCCGGCGGCCGACCGCGCAATATATCCATGTCGTGCATAGTGGCAATCCGTGGTGTCCGCAAGCGGTATCCGTGCGGCTACCTATCCAGTTTCGCCAGTGCGTTCATGAGCACGGGCAGCGAGGTGGCGTGCATTTTCTGCATTACCTTGGCGCGGTGGTGCTCCACCGTGCGTACGCTGATGCCGAGGTTTTCGCCTATGGCCTTGTTCGGCTGGCCCTGGACCATCTGCGCCATGACTTCCTTTTCCCGCGGCGTCAGCGATGCGACGCGGGTTTCAATGGCCTTGAGCGTCGCTCGTTCGCGGCGCCGGGTATTGGCTTCGGCCACGGCCTCGTGAATGCGATCGAGCAAGGACTGGGTGCCGAAGGGCTTTTCGAGGAAGGCCAGGGCGCCCTGGCGCATCGCCTGCACGACCATCGGTATGTCGCCATGGGCGCTGATGAACACCACGGGCGGCGGGTTGCCCTGCGCCGTCAGCTGCTCGTGGAGCGCCAGGCCGTTGCCGTCGGACAGGCGCACGTCGAGCACCAGGCAGTCGCAGTCGTGGGCGTGGCGATCCGCAAGGAAAGCCCGGCATCCCGGATAACCCCGCACCGCCATGCCGACACTGGCGATGAGTTGGCAAACCGCCTCGCGTACTGCATGGTCGTCGTCGATGACGACGACCAGGGGCTGTATTCTTTTCATGGCAGCCTCCCCGCTTCCCTGTTGGGCCTGGCATCGCTAAATCCCTTGTGTCAGAAGGGGCAAGAAAAAACACAGGCATAATGGTCTATAGCACACGCCACGCCGAAATATGACCATTTCATGATGATGGTTTTCGTTCCGGCCCGCCGGTCGCGGGTTCCGGCTGCCGCGACTTGACACGAAACGACGGGAGCGTAAAGTCCCGCCCCTCTGCAAGGGAACTCCGGGCCGCGGCGTCCAGCGCGGCCGTTCCCCGTACCATCCAGCCAGTGCCCGACCATGACTACGCAAACCATCCAGCTCACGCCGGCGGCGACGACGCCGCCGGTTTCCGATCCCGACCCCATCGTCGGCGGCCGCGTCGAATTGCAGCTTCTCACCACGCTCAAGTGCAATCTCAAATGCACCTACTGTTCGCTCGGCGTCGGCGAGGTGCTCGGCTCGCAGACCGAACTCAGGTACGACATCGACCAGCTCGCGGCCTTCGTGGAGCGTCATTTGCAGGGCAAGGAGATCTACGTCACCTTCTACGGCGGCGAGCCGACCCTGAATCTGGCCATGATGCAGGCCGTGATGCAGCGCTTCCCCGAGTTCCGCTACCAGCTGCAGACCAACGGCACCCTGCTCGACAACCTGCCCGACTGGATGCTGGCCAGGCTGTCCAACATCCTCGTCTCCATCGACGGCGGCGAGCAGACCACCGACGGCTATCGCGGCCGCGGCATCTGGCGCCAGGTGATCAAGAACCTCAACCACGTCCATGAGCGCGTCGGCGGCACCATCACCGCGCGCGTCACCTGGGGCAATCCCGACACGACGTTCGAGGAGCTCGACGAACTGGCCACTGCGGTCGAGGCCTTCGACTATCTCTACTGGCAGTTCGTCGCCGACGAAATGTATGCCGGCGACTCGGTGGCCAAGCGCAAGGCGGTGCTGGTCAAGCTGATCGACAAGTTCTTCGCGTCGACCGACAGGCTCTACCCGTTGGTGCCGCTGATGGGCATCGTGCGCAACAAGGTGCTGCCGACGCGCGGCCAGGAGCTTTACGCCGGACTCACCCAGTGCCGTGTGTCCACCCACCTCATCAACGTCATGCCCGACGGCAAGATATTTCCCTGCCCCGACATGATGTACGCGCCGCACATGCAGATGGGCGAGATCCAGGGCAACTGGCTGCAGAAGAGCCCCCTGCAACCGACGCCGGCGATGCCCTGCGAAGGTTGCGAGGCGTTCTCCTGGTGCCGCCGCAACTGCATGAAGAATCTCTACCTCGGCTATGTGAAGAACGACGAACGCTACCGCCACAACGTCGTCGAGCCGATCTGCGAGCTGCTGAAGTTCATCGGCCGCGAGATCGACAAGCACGATCCGCACGCCTGGTTCGCCAAGCTGGCCCTGCCGGTCAGGAAGCGCATCACCGACGCCGAAGTTTACGAATATGTCGAAATCATGCCGTGAACGGCACACCTGACCGAGATCCCCCGCCCATGTCCGCCGCCCCGCTCGCCCTCGCCCTGAACGCCGCCGCCCGCGTCATCGCCGCCGTCATCGGCGGGCGCAATCTCGACGAGGCCCTGGCGGCCGAACACCTCGAAGGCACCACCCGCGCCGCGGCGCAGAACCTTGCCTACGGCGCCCTGCGCCGCTTTGGCCGCGGCGATTTCTTCCTTGCCCGGCTGATGGAACGGCCGGTCGCCGACCCACAGATACGCGGGCTGCTGCTCGCCGCCATGCACCGCATCGCCGAGCGGCCGGCGGACACGCACACCACGGTCGACCAGGCGGTGCGCGCGGCGGCGAACATCGCCCACGGCAACTTCAAGGGCCTCGTCAATGGCGTCATGCGCAATTTCCTGCGCCGCCAGGCCGAACTCGAAGCCGCGGCCGATGCCGACGACGTCGCCCGCCTGCAGCATCCGCGCTGGTGGCTGGACCAACTGATCACCGCCTACCCGGCGAACTGGCAGGCCATCGCCGCCGCCGGCAACGGCCATCCGCCGATGTGTCTGCGCGCCAATCGCCGCCACGGCGACGCCGCGGCCTATGCCGCCGAATTGCAGGCCGCCGGCATTCCGGCCCGCGCCCTAGACGATACCGCGGTTCTGCTCGACAAGCCGGTGCCGGTGGAGCGTCTGCCCGGTTTCGTCGAGGGGCGCGTGTCGGTGCAGGACTGGGGTGCGCAGCACGCCGCGCGCCTGCTCGATGTCCGTCCCGGCATGCGCGTGCTCGACGCCTGCGCCGCGCCGGGCGGCAAGACCGGCCACCTGGCCGAACTCGCCGACCTCGATCTGGTCGCGCTGGATGCGGAAGCGTCCCGTACCGTGCGCATCGGCGAGAACCTGACGCGCCTGCGGCTGACCGCGGAAGTGAAAGTCGGCGACTGCCGCAAGCCGGCCGACTGGTGGGACGGCCGGCCCTTCGAGCGGATACTGGCCGACGTACCCTGCTCAGCCGCCGGCGTCGTGCGCCGGCATCCGGACATCAAATGGCTGCGCCGTCCCGGCGATGTGGACAAATTCGCACGCACCCAGGCCGAAATCCTCGATGCATTGTGGCCGACGCTCGCGCCGGGTGGCAGAATGCTCTACTGTACCTGCTCCGTTTTCCCGCGCGAGAACGCGCGGCAGGTGGCGGCCTTCGCGTCCCGCCATGCAGACGCGATCCGTCTGCCGATGGTGACGACAGGCGGCGACAACAACGAATGGCAGCTATTGCCCACCGCCGAACATGACGGTTTCTTTTACGCCCTGCTGGAAAAAGCTGCTTAGCGCCCTTTTCGCGGGCTGGCTGTTGCTGGCGGCCGCCAGCGTCCATGCGGGCAGCATTGAACCGCAACAGGCGGCGCTGGTGCCGACGGAAGACGGCTACGCGCTGTCGGCGGAATTCGTTGTCGATCTCGGGCCGCGCATCGAGGAAGCCGTCGCCCGCGGTGTTCCGCTCTATTTCAGTCTCGAATTCGACCTGACGCGGCCGCGCTGGTACTGGGCGAGCGAACATGTCGCCGACCGGCGGCTCGAATACCGCCTGGCCTACAACGCGCTCACGCGCCAGTACCGGCTCTCGGCCGGCGGCCTGCACCAGAGTTTCGCCACCCTGCCCGAGGTCTTGCGCGTGATCTCCCGCATCGGCGCGCTGCACGTCGCCGACAAGGCCGCCGTCAAGCCGGGCGAAACCTACAACGCGGCGCTGCGCCTGTCGCTCGACCGCAGCCAGCTGCCCAAGCCGCTCCAGGTCGATGCTCTCGCCAACCGCGAGTGGCAGGTAGACGCCAAGACGCTGCGCTGGCAGTTCGTGCCGCCGGAAAACAAATGAAAATCGCACTGGCCGTCATCGCGGCTCTCGGCGCGGTGCTGCTGTTCCTGCTGGCGACGGCGAGCGCCAATACCGCGCTGTTTGCACGCAACTACCCGCTGCTGATCGGCGTCAATGCCGTGGCCGCGGTCGCGCTGCTGGGGCTGGTTTCCCTGCAACTGCGCGCGCTGTGGCGCGACTACCGCGGCAACGTTTTCGGTTCCAAGCTGAAGTCGCGTCTGCTGGTGATGCTGGCCCTGATGGCCGTGCTGCCGGGCGCGCTGGTGTATGCGGTGTCGATGCAGTTCGCGGTGAAGAGCATCGATTCCTGGTTCGATGTGCGCGTAGACAACGCGCTCGAAGACGGTCTCAATCTCGGTCGCACCGTACTCGACACGCTGCAGGGCGAGCTGCTGGAAAAGGCGCGCAACATGGCGCTCGATCTCGGCGATGCCGCGTCGCGCCCGACGCTGCTCAACCGCCTGCGCGAACAGGCCGGCGTGCAGACGGCGACTCTCATCGCCGCGTCCGGCCAGGTGGTCGCCAACAGTTCGGGCGACGTCGCCAGTCTGTTGCCCTATCAGCCTTCGCAGGCGCAGTTGCGCCAGGCGCGCCAGGGCCGCGGCGTCGCCCTGATCGAGGGCGATGCGGCTTCCGGCCTGGTGCTGCGCGTGCTGGTGCCCGTGCGCAGCCTGACGCTCGGCGACGAACCGCGCGTACTTCAGCTCATCCAGCCCGTGCCCTACGCGATCGCCCGCAGCGCCGACTCGGTGGCCGCCACCTATCGCGACTACCAGGAACTCCAGCTCGGCAAGGACGGACTCAAGCGCATCTACACCCTGACGCTGACCTTCACGCTGCTGCTGGCGCTGTTTGCCGCCATCGCCCTGGCCTTCTTCCTCGCCGAGCGTCTGGCGCGGCCGCTGCTGATCCTCGCCGAAGGCACGCAAGCCGTCGCCGCCGGCGACTTCACGCCGCGCGCCATTCTCGCCACCCGCGACGAGCTGGGCATATTGACGCAGTCGTTCAGCCGCATGACCAGCCAGCTCGACGACGCCCGGCGCGAAACCGAGCGCCATCGCCGCCAGCTCGAAGCCACCAGCGCCTATCTGGAAAGCGTACTCGCCAACCTGTCTGCCGGCGTGCTGGCTTTCGACGCCGGCTTCCGCCTTCGCGCCGCCAACCGGGGCGCGGTGGCCATTCTGGTCGACGACCTGGCCGGCACCGAGAACATCCCGCTGGCGCAATGGCCGCGCCACGGCGAATTCGCCGCCGCCATTCTCGCCAGCTTCGCCGAGCGCGGCGCCGAATGGCAGCAGCAGCTGGAACTGAGCAACGGCGCCGGCACGCCGCAGGCGCTGCTGCTGCGCGGCTCGACGCTGCCCGAGACCGGCGGCGGCGGCTACGTCGTGGTCTTCGACGACATCACCCATCTCATCTCGGCGCAGCGCACGGCGGCCTGGGGCGAGGTCGCGCAGCGCCTGGCCCACGAGATCAAGAATCCGCTGACGCCGATCCAGCTTTCCGCCGAACGTCTCCAGATCAAGCTGGCCGACAAGCTCGACGGCGCCTCGCGCGAGTTGCTCGAACGCTCGACGCAGACCATCGTCAATCAGGTCGAGGCGATGAAGAACATGGTCAACGACTTCCGCGACTACGCCAAGACGCCGCCACCGGAACTCGGCCCGCTCGACCTCAACGGACTCGTGCGCGAGATACTTCATTTGTACGAAGCCGACGGCACGCGCATCGCCGCCGAACTGGCGGACGACCTGCCGCCGGTGCTGGCGGACGCCAAGCAGCTGCGCCAGGTGCTGCACAACCTGCTGAAGAATGCCCGCGAGTCGATGGCCGATGCCGCCGCTGCCGGCGCGCCGGCGCTCATCACGGTGGCCACGCGGCGCGGCGACCGGCGCGCCGTCCTCGCCGTCGGCGACTGCGGCCCCGGCTTCCCGCCGCAGATTCTGTCGCGCGCCTTCGAGCCCTACGTCACCACCAAGGCCAAGGGTACCGGTCTCGGGCTGGCCATCGTCAAGAAGATCGTCGACGAGCATCGCGGCGAAATACGGCTCGCCAACCGCGACGGCGGCGGCGCGGAAATTACGATCAGGCTGCCGCTGGCAGCGTAAGATAGATATATGTCACAGATACTTGTAGTCGACGACGAAAGCGGTATCCGCGAACTGCTCTCCGACATCCTGCGCGACGAAGGCCATGACGTGAAGCTGGCCGAGAATGCCGCCGCTGCGCGTTTCGCGCGCGACGCGGCGCGGCCCGATCTGGTGCTGCTCGACATCTGGATGCCCGATACCGACGGCATCACCCTGCTCAAGGAATGGGCGGCCAACGGCCAGCTGACGATGCCGGTCATCATGATGTCCGGCCACGGCACCATCGACACCGCCGTCGAGGCGACCAAGATCGGCGCCCTCGATTTCCTCGAAAAGCCCATCGGCATGCAGAAGCTGCTCGCCGCCATCAAGCGCGGTCTCGACCTCAGCCGCAAGCCCGGCGCCGGCGGTCTTTCGCTGGCGGCCTTTCCGCGTTCCGCGCCGCTCAAGGACCTGAAGAAGCGCCTCGAACAGGTCGCCGCCAAGAACCCCGCCGTGTTGCTGCGCACCGCGCCCGGCGGCATCGTCGAACTGGCGGCGCGCACCCTGCACCCGGCGGGCAAGGTTTGGATCGACCTCGCCCACGACTCGAATCCGTTGACCCTCGAAATCCTTCAGTCCGCCACCGGCGGCGTGCTGTATTGCGAGGAACTGGCGCGGCTGACGCGCCTGCAGCAGAAGAACCTGCTCTTCGCCTTCGAACGCCTGGAGAAATTCGGCCTGCGTCTCGTCGCCGCGACGGCCCATGAACCAGCGGAACTCGTCGCCCACGGCTGGGACGATGTCGCCCTCGGGCGTCTGTTCGACGTCTGGCTCGGCCTGCCGACGCTGGTGCATTTCAAGGACGAGATTCCCGACATCGCCGCGCACCTGCTGATGCATCTGGCCGAAGCCGGCGAGGTGCCCCTGCGCCGCTTGTCCACGTCGGCGCTGAATGCCTTGCGCCAGCATGCCTGGCCCGGCGGCTACGCGGAGTTGCGCAGCGCCGTCAAGTCGCTGGCGCTGGCCGCGCTCGAAGACGAGATCGCCGCCGACGACGTGACGCGCCATCTCTTTCCCGGCGCCGCCGTCGATCCCAACCTGCCGCCCGGCCTGCCGCCCGAAGTCATGGAAATGCCGTTGCGCGAGGCGCGCGAGTACTTCGAGCGCATGTACTTCCAGTACCACCTGACGCGCGAAGGCGGCGCCATGACGCGCCTGGCCGAGCGCACCGGGCTGGAGCGCACCCACCTCTATCGCAAGCTCAAGGATCTCGGCTTGCGCGCCGGCCGGAACGGCGCCGAGGAAGCGTAGAACTTTAGCCAAAACCAGGGCTGAAGTTCGAGATTGAATGCGGGGCGTGGTTAGAAAGTTCTTTCCTTGACGTCCTTTGCCCAATGCACGGCAAGGCCGGTGAGTTCATGCAAAAACTCATGCATTTTCGCTAGACCGCTAGCGCTTGGAATATACGCTAACCAATATGCCGAAGGCTTGGAGCCGATGAAAATCGTCGGTGCCGGAACTACGCTGATGCCTTCCCTTTCGAACGCAAAACGAGCGCGTAACATGTGACTGGCATTAGTGACTAGGTAGGCGGTCTGGATGTTGTCTGTTTTCAGAATGGCAGCTGAATACCGGGCACCTTCCGTTGTGTTATTGGATTTATCCTCGATCCATCTTACGGGTTGTTTGAATTCTTCGGTCAAGACTTTGTTCATGTACCAAGCTTCCGAATGAGGGGTGCCATCGGGATTGCCTCCGGCCAGAAGAATGGGTAGGTTGGATTGGCGCGCGATTTCAGCGCCGTAGCGCACGCGTAGCAGGGTTGTCGTGCCGACGGAATAACCGCCGTATTCCTTGCTGATGGCGGTACCCGCTCCCAAGATGACTATCGCTTGAGGCTTGTGGACCGAGGGTTTGTCGATTGCGCAAGATTCCAGCCAGAAGATCAGATAGCTCGGGACGACCGGCATCGACAGGATTGTTAGAACCACCAGCATGCTGCCGATAAGTCGTCTGGCGACGGCAAAGCGATAGTTCAACAGGGCGAAGCCAAGAAATCCCAGCAATAGCGCTGGGAAAAAAATCTGGATCAAGATATTCACTAAGGTAGTCATGTGTCTGTGGGTGGATTGTGAATCTAGCAACTTCAAAACTGTACCCAAGTAGTTCACAAAGTTGCGCCCCGGCACGTATCGGGTGGCAGTTTTGATGGATGGTTTCAGTTTATCTCTGAATGGGTATGCTTATTTCCCCGGCGGTCATGCTGACAGAATTTGGCCCCAAATTCATCCACAGCAACGGGATGTGCCTTGGCAGTACGATAATGCACTCGTTCTCCTTGGTCGAAGCACCTCATGGCCCACCTCCGTAACGACATTTTCCGCCGCGATATAAGGTAACGCCGGGACTTGCGCCGGCGTGTCCGGCCGTCCGAATCACCGTCATCGATAGCGAGTTAGCCAGTGTCGTTTTCATGCCGTTCCAGCCGACTTCTCGTCGGCATTCTGTGCATCTTCCTGGCGTCTCTCCGGTGCCCGGCCCAGGCGGCGGAGCCCGTGGCCGAGGCCGGCGGAATCCGCTTCGACTGTCCTGCCGAACGCCTCCCCGACATCGCCGCGGACATGGTTCGCTATCTGGTCGAGCTGGAAATTCCGTCCGAGCTTTACACCGTCTCCCTGGAGGCCGCGGCCGGAAAGCTGCGGTTCACGCTGGCGACCCCCCCGGACGATACGAATACCCTGGATTTCAACGACCGTCCCGAGTTCGGCATCCCGCTGCATATCGACTGGATGCCTACCGACACGGACGAGCTGCGGAATATCCTGACCGTGACGGACAAGGAAATCGTGCTGGCGCTGATGCAGCATGGCCGCCTCACCGAGTTTTCCGGCGCCGCCTGTACCGTCGATGCTCTGCGCGACCATGTCGGCATCCGCCAGAACATCGTCGCCTGGGCGGAAAACCTGGAATGGGGATGGCCCGACGGCGGCCCTGCCCGCTGGAACCGGAAATACTGGAAAGGGGGTTCCCTGAAATCCGGGATACCTCTGCGGCAGGCGGTGAGCGATGCCTTCTTCAACCAGGACAAATACGAGATCGGCTGCTATACGGCGACGAAGCTGGTGGTCATCCAGGGCATTCTCGATTATTTCCACCGCATCAAGGGCGATGCCGCGCGGGCGCGCCTCGTCGAAGACCGTCTGATCGAGGACGGCGAGCCGCTGGTCGATATCGAGCCGGGCCGCATGTGGAGCTTCGAACCGGACTTCGACCCGCGGGAACTGGACCGTCCCGGCAAGATCCTGCGCATCGCCTACGGGATCGCGCCGAAAAACTTCGTTCCCGGCGACTGGTCCTACTTCCTCAACACGGACCCGGTGACCTACCGGCGATGCGGCTACGAGGGCTCGAATCCGATCTATCTCGGGCGCAACCGGTTTGTCGATTACTACAACGACCACGACCACTTTTATACCTTCGAGGAGAAGCTCGACGAGGTTTATCAGTGGCGCAATCAGGTGTTCAATCGCAGCCGGGACCGGGACAAGGTGGTCCCGCTGTCGCCGGAGGACTTCGCGCGCCTGGCCAAATCGCCGGAGGAGGGCGGACTGGTGACGACCCTGCGCACCACGCCTTATTACTTCGGATTCGAGAAACTGCCGGCGATCAGGCGGGGCGCCGACTGAAGGCGATGCGCTTCGGGGCGGCGCGTTTCGCAACTCGCCCTCCGGGGCGGGTCCCGGCAGTGCGATAATGCGCTTCTTTCCCTAGCCGGAGCGCCTCATGGCCCGCCCCCGTAACGACACCTTCCTGCGTGCGCTGCTGCGCGAACCCGTCGACTACACGCCGCTCTGGCTGATGCGCCAGGCCGGCCGCTACCTGCCCGAGTATTGCGAGACGCGCAAGCGCGCCGGCAGCTTCCTCAACCTGTGCAAGAACCCCAGCCTGGCCTGCGAAGTGACGCTGCAGCCGCTGGCGCGCTTCGACCTCGATGCCGCGATCCTGTTTTCCGACATCCTCACCGTGCCCGACGCGATGGGCCTGGGCCTGTATTTCGCCGACGGCGAGGGCCCCAAATTCGAGCGTCCGCTGCGCGAGGAATGGGCGATCCGCGATCTCGAAGCGCCCGATCCCAACGTCCATCTGCGCTACGTCATGGACGCGGTGGCCGAAATCCGCCGTGCGCTCGACAATTCCGTGCCGCTGATCGGTTTCTCCGGCAGCCCGTTCACCCTCGCCTGCTACATGGTCGAGGGCGGTGGTTCGGACGACTTCCGCACTGTCAAGACCATGCTCTACGACCGGCCCGACCTCATGCACCGCATTCTCGACGTCACGGCGCGCGCGGTCACCGACTACCTCAACGCGCAGATCGAGGCCGGCGCCCAAGCCGTGCAGATTTTCGACACCTGGGGCGGTGCCCTGCCGGCGCACGCCTACCGCGAGTTCTCGCTCGCCTACATGGAACGCATCATCGGCGACCTGAAGAAGACCCACGACGGCGAGCGCATTCCCTGCATCGTCTTCACCAAGGGCGGCGGCCAGTGGCTCGAAGCCATCGCCGCCAGCGGCTGCGACGCCGTCGGCCTCGACTGGACCACCGATATCGGCGACGCCCGCCGCCGCGTCGGCGACAAGGTGGCGCTGCAGGGCAACCTCGACCCCATCGCCCTGTTCGCCTCGCCGGAGACGGTGCAAAAGGAAGCGCGCCGCGTCGTCGATTCCTACGGTCCCGGCACCGGTCACGTCTTCAATCTCGGCCACGGCATCTCCCAATTCACCCAGCCAGACAGGGTTTCCGCGCTGGTCGAGGCGGTACACCAGCACAGCCGCCGTTCCTGAGGCGCCACCCCCGCGCAAGCCCGGTGCCACAAGGCTTCCAAAAAACGGGGTGGGAGTTGACTTATTCACAGAAACCGGTTTAGGGCGTCCATACGGGCGAATTCCATTCTGTCACCAGGGTGAAATTTGTAAAGCATTGTTTTGCAACGATTAATGATCTGCCTAATTGTTGCGCTTCTATGAATTTAGCCTTACGTGGCGACCAGTTAGCGTTTTCGGCACATCGTTATTCACAAAGTTGTCCACAGATTTTGTGGGTAAGCCAAAAGCCCTTTCGGGCCAATGAATTAGGGACATAAACCAAGGTGAAGTCGAGATTGCCCGAGCAAGGCTCTGATAGCCCATGAGCATCGTTCGGGTCGCCCTCGACGTTCCGTTGCCGCGCCTGTTCGACTACCTGGCGGACGAGGCGGCGCCGGCCGATTGCGGCTGCCGCGTCGTCGTGCCCTTCGGTTCCGGCGAGAAGGTCGGCGTGATACTCGCCGTACTCGAAACCAGCGACCAGCCGGCCGACAAGCTCAAGCCGGTGCGCGCCATCCTGCGCGACCTGCCGCCGCTGCCGCCGGACTGGCTGGCGCTGTGCGAGTTCTGCGCCCGCTACTACCAGTACCCGCTCGGCCAGGTCGTCGGCTTCGCCTTGCCGCCGATGCTGCGCAAGGGCAAGCTGCCGCGCGCGGTGAAGCCGAAGCCGCTAGGCACGCATCCGGCGCCCGCCGTGCCGCAACTGCTGCCGGAACAACAGGCCGCCGTCGCCGCCATCGTCGCCGCGCAGGACTTCCAGGTCTTCCTGCTGCACGGCATCACCGGCAGCGGCAAGACCGAGGTCTATCTGCGCGCCATCGAAGCCGTGCTCGCGGCAGGCGGGCAGGCGCTGATGCTGGTGCCGGAAATTGCGCTTACGCCCCAGCTCGAAGGCCGCGTCGCCGCGCGCTTCCCCAACGTCCATGTCGTCTCGGCCCACAGCGGCATGGCCGACGCCGCGCGCGCGCGCGGCTTTCTCGACGGCTTCGCCGGCCGCGCCGACATCGTGCTCGGCACGCGCCTGTCCGTGTTCATGCCGCTGCCGCGCCTCAGGCTCATCGTCGTCGACGAGGAACACGACGCCTCGTTCAAGCAGCAAGACGGCCTGCGCTACTCGGCGCGCGACGTTGCCGTGTTCCGCGCCAAGCAGCTCGATATCCCCATCGTCCTCGGCTCGGCCACGCCCGCGCTGGAGAGCTTCTTCCACGCCACCTCGGGCCGCTACCGCCTGCTCGAACTGCAACGCCGCGCCGTCGCCGAGGCGCTGCCGACCGTCGCCACCGTCGACACGCGCCGCGAGAAACTCCAGGACGGCCTCTCGGCGGCGCTGATCGCCGCCATCGCCGCGCGCCTGGAGCGCCGCGAGCAGAGCCTGATCTTCCTCAACCGCCGCGGCTACGCGCCGGTGCTGGCCTGCACCGCCTGCGGCTGGATCTCGCGCTGCCGCCGCTGCGCCGCCAACCTGGTCGTGCATCTGGCCGACAAACGCCTGCGCTGCCACCACTGCGGGCTCGAAGCCGCCATCCCGGGCGCCTGCCCCGATTGCGGCAACCAGGACATCCAGCCCTTCGGACGCGGCACCCAGCGCCTCGAAACCACGCTGCAGGAGCGCTTCCCGGAGGCGCGCGTGTTGCGCATCGACCGCGATTCCGCCAGCACGCCGGCGAAGTGGCAGGCCTTGCTGACGGCGATCCACGCCGGCGAGGCCGACATCCTCGTCGGCACGCAGATGCTTGCCAAGGGCCACGACTTCCCGCTGCTGACGCTGGTCGGCGTCGTCGGCGCCGACACGGCGCTGTTCGCCGCCGATTTCCGCGCGCCCGAGCGGCTGTTCGCGCAACTGATGCAGGTCGGCGGCCGCAGCGGGCGCGCCGCGCTGCCCGGCGAAGTGCTGATCCAGACCGAATACCCGAGCCACCCGCTCTACCGCGCGCTGGCCGACCACGACTACGCCGGCTTCGCCGCCAACCAGCTCGCCGAGCGCGAGGCCGCCGGCTTCCCGCCCTTCGCCTTCCAGGGCCTGCTGCGCGCCGAGGCGCCGGCCATGGACCTGTCGCTGGCCTTTCTCGCCGAAGCGCGCGCCGCCGCCGTGCCGCTGGCCGGCGCTGGGGTGACGCTCTACGACCCGGTGCCGATGCGCATGCACCGGTTGATGAGCCTGGAGCGTGCGCAACTGCTGGTGGAGTCGACGAGCCGGCCGGCGCTGCAGGCTTTCCTCGCCGCCTGGGTGGCCACGCTCCACAAACAGAAGGCGCCGCGCGAACTGCGCTGGCACCTGGACGTCGATCCGCTGGAGTTCTAGGCGCCCCCGGCCGAAAGGTATAATCCGCGCCCACCTCTGCGCCCCATCACATTCCCATGAACGTGCTTTTCGAGGAAGACGGCAGCTTCCGCGCCGGAACCGTCCTCGCCGACAACAACACCTCGCTGCAGGTGGAGCTGCCCACGGGCAAGCGCTCCAAGGTCAAGGCCGCCAACGTGCTGCTGCGCTTCGAGGCGCCCGCGCCGGCCGACTTGCTGGAGCGCGCCGAGGCCGACGCCGACGCCATCGACACCGATTTCCTCTACGAGGTTTGCGGCGACGGCGAATTCGCCTTCGAGGAACTGGCCGCCGAATACGCCGGCCACAAGCCGACGCCGGCCGAGGCCGCCGCGGTGCTGTTGCGCCTGCATTCGGCGCCGATCTTCTTTCATCGCAAGGGCAAGGGCCGCTTCCGCAAGGCGCCGCCGGACATCCTCAAGGCGGCGCTGGCCGGGCTGGAAAAGAAGCGCCAGCAGGCGCTGGCCATCGAGCGCATGGTGGCCGAACTCAAGGCCGGCGCCCTGCCCGCCGAGTTGCAGCCGCTGCTGAAGGAACTCCTCTACAAGCCCGACCGCAACCGGCCCGAAACCAAGGCGCTCGAAGCCGCCTGCGCCGAGACCGGTCTGGCTGTGCCGCGCCTGCTGGCCAATTGCGGCGCCATCCGCGACACCCACGACTACCACCTCGTCCGCTTCCTGGTCGAGTTCTTCCCGCGCGGCACCGACTTCGCCCCCTTCGCTCCGCCCGTCGAGGCGGCTCACCTGCCGGTCCCCGCCCTGCGCGCTTTTTCCCACCACCACACGGCGACC
>CAZWFC010000038.1:0-21283 GCA_964632965.1 uncultured Rhodocyclaceae bacterium | reverse complement strand
TTCGTCAACGTCAATCCGCAATCGACGCTGCTGCTCGGCCAGGCGCGCGGCGCGGCTATCGCCGCGCTGGTCAGTGCCGGGCTGCCGGTGGCCGAATACACGGCTCTGCAGGTCAAGCAGGCCGTCGTCGGCCACGGCAAGGCGGCGAAGGAACAGGTGCAGGAGATGGTGATGCGCCTGCTGAAGCTGCCTGGCACCCCTTCGCCCGATGCCGCCGACGCGCTGGCCTGCGCCATCAGCCATGCTCATGGCGGGCAAGGGCTGGGGGCGCTGGCCACAGCAGGTTTCAGAGTGCGCGGCGGACGACTCGTCTGATGGCGAAGATTGCCTACGCCTGGGAGTTCGGCGCCGGCCTCGGCCACATCGGCGCTTTTTTGCCCATGGCGCGCGCCTTGCGGGAGCGAGGCCACGAGGTCAGCTGGATCGTCGCCCAGGTCGGCCCGACGGCACGCCTGCTGGGCAATGAGGGCTTCGCCTGGCTGCAGGCGCCGACGACGCCCGAACAGCATCGCGAAGGCCCGCCGCTCACCTATGCCGACATCCTGCTGCGTTACGGCTACGGCAGCACCGCCGACCTGATCGGCCTCGTCGTCGCCTGGCGCGAACTGTTCCGCCTGACGGGCTGCGAAATCGTCATGGCCGACCATGCGCCGACGGCGCTGCTGGCGGCGCGTACCCTGGGGCTGCCGGCCGTGCTGTTCTCCAGCGGCTTCTGCGTGCCGCCGCGCCGGTACCCGACGCCCAACATGCGGCCCTGGCTGACGCTGCCGCCGGAAAAGTTGCTCGCCCCGGAGCAGGAGGCGCTGGCATCGATCAACGCCGTGCTCACGCACTTCGGCCGGCCGCCGGTCGCCGGCGTCGGCGAGCTCTTCGCCGTCGCCGAGGACACGCTGCTGGGCTTCCCGGAACTCGACCACTATGCCGAACGCGGCGCGGCGCGCTACTGGGGCAACCTGCCCGACGCCGGTGTCGGCGCGGCGCCGGCCTGGCCCGCCGCCGCGGGCAAGCGCCTGTTCGCCTACCTGCGCAAGGATTGCCGCCACCACGAAGCGGCGCTCGCCGCCCTGGTCGCGCTGGGACAACCGACGGTGATATTTTTCCCCGACGCGCCGCAGGCGACGCTGGAACGCTACGCCGCGCCGCACATAGCCTACAGCCGCACGCCCATCGATCTCGCACGCACGGCAGCCGAGGCCGACGCGGCCATCACCTACGCCAGCCTGGCGACGACGACGCGCTTCCTGCTCGCCGGCAAGCCGGTGATGCTGCTGCCCTTCCACCTCGAACAATTCCTCATGGCGCGCCGCGTCGAGGCGATGGGCGCCGGCCTGCTCGCCGATCCGGAAAAACCCGCCGACGACCTGCCGCAGAAACTGCAGCGCGTCGTCTTCGATCCCTTCTTCACCGCCAATGCCGCCGCCTTCGCCGCCAAGTACGCGGCCTTTCCGCAGGCGGTGGTGATCGGCAACCTCGCGCGCCGCGTCGAGGAAATTCTCGCCAACGGAGAACCTTCATGATTGGACGACTCACCGGCATCCTGCTGGAAAAGAACCCGCCGCAGATCACCCTCGACGTGCAGGGCGTCGGCTACGAGATCGACGTGCCGATGAGCACCTTCTACAACCTGCCCGCCGCCGGCGAGCGGGTGTCGCTGCATACCCACCTGCTGGTGCGCGAGGATGCGCATTGCCTGTACGGCTTTCTCACCGACGGCGAGCGCGCCGCCTTCCGCCAGTTGCTGAAGATCACCGGCGTCGGCGCACGCATCGCGCTGGCCGTGCTCTCCGGCCTCTCGGTCGCGGAACTGGCGCAGGCGGTGGCGTTGCAGGAAACCGGCCGCTTCGTGAAGATTCCCGGCATCGGCAAGAAGACCGCCGAACGCCTGCTGCTGGAACTCAAGGACAAGCTGCCGAAGTCCACGCTGATTTCCGCCGTGGCCAGCGCCGCGGCGCCCGACGCCGGCAGCGACATCATGAACGCCCTGCTCGCCCTCGGTTACAACGAGCGCGAGGCGCTGGGCGCGATGAAGAGCCTGCCGGCCGGCGTGGCCGTCTCCGACGGCATCCGCCAGGCGCTCAAATCGCTGTCCAAGACCTGATGTCGGCTAAACTGGCGCCATGACCGTACAGACCGACCAATTCAGCGAACGCCTGATCGCCGGCACCCGGGAATCGCCGCAGGAGGACGCCATCGAGCGCGCGCTGCGGCCGAAGATGCTGGCCGAATACGTCGGCCAGCAGAAGATCCGCAGCCAGCTCGAAATCTTCATCGAGGCGGCGCGGCGGCGCAAGGAATCGCTCGACCACGTGCTGCTGTTCGGCCCGCCGGGACTGGGCAAAACCACGCTGGCGCACATCATCGCCCACGAGATGGGCGTCAATCTGCGCCAGACCTCGGGGCCGGTGCTCGAACGCGCCGGCGACCTGGCGGCGATCCTGACCAACCTCGAACCGCACGACGTGCTGTTCATCGACGAGATACACCGCCTCTCGCCGGTGGTCGAGGAAATCCTCTACCCGGCGCTGGAAGACTTCCAGATCGACATCATGATCGGCGAAGGCCCGGCGGCGCGCTCGGTGAAACTCGATCTGCCGCCGTTCACCCTGGTCGGCGCGACGACGCGCGCCGGCATGCTGACCAATCCGCTGCGCGACCGCTTCGGCATCGTCGCGCGCCTGGAGTTCTACACGCCGGACGAGCTGGCGCTGATCGTGCGCCGCTCGGCGCAACTGCTCAACGTCGAAGTCGCCGATGCCGGCGCAGCGGAAATCGCGCGCCGTTCGCGCGGCACGCCGCGCATCGCCAACCGCCTGCTGCGGCGCGTGCGCGACTTCGCCGAAGTGAAGGCCGACGGCGCAGTGACGCAGGCCGTGGCCGATGCCGCGCTGCTGATGCTCGATGTCGATACGCTCGGCCTCGACGTCATGGACCGCAAACTGCTCAGCGCCATGCTGGAAAAGTTCGGCGGCGGGCCGGTCGGCGTGGACAACCTCGCCGCCGCCATCGGCGAGGCGCGCGACACCATCGAGGATGTGCTCGAACCCTATCTGATCCAGCAGGGCTACCTGCAACGCACGCCGCGCGGCCGCGTGGCGACGCCGGCCATCTGGCGGCATTTCGGGCTCGACCCGGCCACCGGCAACGAGGACTTGTTCGGATGAGGAACGCGGTCGTCGTCTCCTCGTGCAACGCCGACTACTTCCATTATCTTCAGGAACAATTGCATTCGTTTGAGGCCTGCGGCGCGGCGCGGAAATACGACTTCGCGGTGCTCGACGCCGGCCTCACGGCGCCGCAGCTCGACTGGCTGCGGCGCTTCGGCGTGCAGTCCATCGTCAAGCCAGGCTGGCCGATCGCCGGGCTCGAAGGCCAGCCGGAGTGGTACAAGGCCTGCCTGTGCCGGCCTTTCTTCCCGGACTATTTCGGCGCCTGGAACGTCATCGTCTATACCGACTCGGACAACTGGTTCCAGAACTGCGACGTCCTCGACGCCGCAGTGGCGGGCGCGGAGCAGGACGGCTTCGCCGCGGTGCCCTACGTCGACCGCGGCCACTGGCCCCTGCGCGTGGAAACCAACAGCCTGTTCTCCGTGCAATGGCACAAGGACTGCCTGCGCGATTACTACGGCCCCGAGATCGCGGAGCGCTTCCAGCTCCACCCGATACTCGCCGGCAGCCTGTTCGCCGGACGGCGCGACGCGCCGCACTGGATGGCCTGGCGGCAACTGATGGTCGAGGGCCTGCGCCGCAAGATCCACTTCAACGTCGACCAGGCCTCGATGACGCTGGCCGTCCACCAGACCGGGCTGCCGACGCACTTCCTGCCGATCTACCACCACTGGATCGCCCACATGGGGCCGGTCGGTCTCGACACCCGCAGCGCCACTTATGTCGAGCCCTACCTGCCGCACCTGCCGATTTCCTCGCTGTGCCTCGCCGCCCATACCAAGACCGCGCCGGTGCTGGTGCGCACGACCGACGGGCGCCTGCTGAACCGGCTGCTGCGCTACGGCCGCCAGCATGAGCGCCACGACACCCATGTCACGCTCGGCGGCGCCGCCCACGCTGTCGACGGCGTCGCCACACCGCGCTTCCGCGAGCAGGCGTTCGCGGCGCTCAGCGCCACGGCGGCGGTCCGCTTCGTCCAGATCGGCGCCATGGACGGCGTGACATTCGATCCCCTTCACGATGCCTTGCGGCGCTATGGCTGGAGCGGCATCTGCGTCGAGCCGATGCCCGATTCGATGGCGCACCTGCGGCAACACCATGCCGACATGCCGGGACTGCGCTTCGCCCAGATGGCCATTGCCGCCGAACCGGGAAGCCGCACGATGCAGCGGGTGAGTCCGCAGGCCATCGCCGATGGCCTCCTGCCGGCGTGGGCAGCCGGACTGTCCTCGCTGACGCCGGTGCGCAATGCGCTGGGCGGCAAGGGACTCACGCCCGAGCAATATGCCGCCGTCGCCGCCGCGGCCGAAACCATCGAAGTCGATTGCCTCGACTTCGCCGGCTTCGAAGACGAATACGAAGTTTCCGGCTTCGACGTGCTGCAGATCAGCGCCGCCGGCTACGACTGGCAGATACTCGAACAGGTCGATCTCGGCCGGCATGCGCCGCAATGCGTGCACATCGAGATCGAGTGCCTGCCGCCTGCGGAAATCGACGCCGCCGTCGCGCATCTGCGCGCGGCCGACTACGTCTGCTACGCGCTGGAGGACGGCCGCCATCTGCTGGCGTTGCGGCAGGATTTCGGCGCCGAACATTTCGGCATCGTCTGACCGGAACCGCGGTCGGCGCTACAATGCGCCCTCAATGCAAGCTGCCAGCCCATCCCGCTTCCTCCTGCCGGTCCGTGTCTATTACGAAGACACCGATGCCGGCGGCGTCGTCTACTACGCGAACTACCTGCGCTTCCTCGAACGCGCGCGCACCGAATGGCTGCGCAGTCTCGGCTTCGTGCAGTCGGTTCTCATGGAACAGCGCATCGCCTTCGCGGTGCGCTCGATGACCACGGAATACCTGAAGCCGGCGCGGCTCGACGATGAACTTCTCGTCGTGTCGACGATCGAATCGCTCGGTCGCGCCCAAATAGTGTTCCGCCAGGGCATCGAACGCGCCGGCGAAGCGCTGGTCGAGGCAAAGATACGGGTCGCCTGTTTCGATCCGGTACGCGGGCGGGCGACGGCCATGCCGAAAGAAATCCACGCGACATTTGGGACTCTGCTATGAACGTCACTCAAGACCTGTCCATCATCGAACTGATCGCCCAGGCCAGCCTGGTCGTCAAGCTGGTAATGGGGCTGCTCACCGCCGTCTCCCTGATGTCCTGGTACTACATTTTCCGCAAGTGGTTCGCCATTCGCGACGCACGCATCAAGACCGACAAGTTCGAGCGCGACTTCTGGAGCGGCGGCAGTCTCGACACCTTGTACCAGAGCGCGGTCAACGACCGCCACCACACCGGGGCGCTGGAACGCATCTTCGAGGCCGGCTTCCGCGAATTCACCAAACTGCGCGGCCAGAAGAGCCTCGATCCCGGCACCGTCATCGACGGCGTGCGCCGCGCCATGCGCGCCACCTATCAGCGCGAGATCGACGACCTCGAATCGCATCTCGCCTTCCTCGCGTCGGTCGGCTCGGTATCGCCCTACGTCGGCCTGTTCGGCACGGTCTGGGGCATCATGCATTCCTTCCGCGGGCTCGCCAGCATGAGCTCGGCGACGCTCTCCGCCGTCGCCCCCGGCATCGCCGAGGCCCTGGTGGCGACGGCCATCGGCCTGTTCGCCGCCATCCCGGCCGTCGTCGCCTACAACCGCTTCGCCCACGACCTCGACCGCATCGCCGTGCGCTTCGAAAGCTTCACGGAGGAGTTCTCCAACATCCTCCAGCGGCAACTGAAGTAGATCGGATCCCGCCTTCCCGACCCACGGCGTTTCAGGTCCCCGGTCCGTTCCCAATAAAACGATAAGAACACATCAGGAGGAAACATGGACAAGCTGCTGACGAACATGCGCATCCGTACCCGTCTGACACTGGTGATCGCTCTCATGCTGGCGGGCATGCTGTACTTCTCCATCAACGATCTGCTGGAGAAGTACGCGACGACCCGCAACCTCGAATCCGTCGGCGCGCTGACCACGCTGGCGGTGAAGTCGAGCGCGCTGATCCATGAACTGCAGAAGGAGCGCGGCCTGTCGGCCGGCTTCCTCGCTTCGAAGGCGGCGCGCTTCAAGCCTGAACTCGACGGCCAGCGCGGCCTCACCGACAAGGCGCTCGGCGAATACAAGGCCTACGCCGGGCAGATCGGTGCGGCACGCTTCGGCGCGGCTTTCGGCACCGCGCTCGGCGCTGCCGAAAGCCGTCTGGCGGAACTGGCGGCGACGCGCGGCCGCATCGGCAACCTCGGCCTGGCGCCGCCGGAGTCGTTCGCCTATTACTCCGACACCATCGCCGCCCAGCTGCAGATGATTTCCTTCCTGACCAGCCTGTCGAGCGATGCGCAGGTCGGCAACGGCCTGACCGCCTACCTGCTGTTCCTCAACGGCAAGGAGCAGGCCGGCCGCGAACGCGCGACCGTGAACGGCGTGTTCGCGGCCAACGTCGCGATGGAACCCGCCGTGTTCCAGCGCCTGGCCGGCATCATCGCGGCGCAGGACGCCTACTTCGGGCTCTTCCGCGCCATCGCCGAGTCCGAGCGCATCGACTTCTACCAGCGCAAGCTCGACAACCCGGCGACCGCCGAAGTCGACCGCATGCGCAAGCTCGCGGTGGCGAAGGCGCGCGAGGGCGAATACGGGATCGACCCGGCCGTCTGGTTCAAGACCATCACCGACAAGATCAACCTGATGAAGGAAGTCGAGGACCACCTGTCGGGCTCCCTGCTGACCCTGGTCGATACGCTGGACAAGGCGGCACAAAGGGCTCTGGTCTTCGCCGCCGCCCTGAGCATGACCGGCATCCTCGTCGGCATCTGGCTGGGTTTCGCCGTATCGCGCAGCATCGTGCGGCCCATCGACGAAGCCCTGCGCGCGGCGAACCGCATGGCCGCGGGCGACCTGATGGTCGAAATCACCAACACCAGCCGCGACGAAACCGGGCGCATGCTCGACGCCATCCGCAACATGATCACCCGGCTCACCCACACGATCAGCGAGGTGCGCCAGGCTTCCCGCCAGTTGCACGACTCCTCCGCGCAAGTGGCGACCACGTCGCAGTCCCTGAGCCAGATTTCGTCCGAGCAGGCGGCCAGCGTCGAGCAGACATCGGCATCGATCGAACAAATCGCGGCGTCGGTCAGCCAGAACAGCGACAACTCGAAAAGCACGGACACCATGGCCGCCAGGGCCGCGCAAGAGGCCGGCAAGGGCGGCAAGGCGGTCCGCGAAACCGTCGCCGCGATGCAACAGATCGCCGCCAAGATCGGCATCGTCGACGACATTGCCTACCAGACCAACCTCCTCGCCCTCAACGCCGCCATCGAGGCGGCGCGGGCCGGCGAACACGGCAAGGGTTTCGCCGTCGTGGCCGCCGAGGTCCGCAAGCTGGCCGAACGCAGCCAGATCGCGGCGCGCGAGATCGGCGCGCTCGCCGGCAGCAGCGTCAAGCTCGCCGAACAGGCGGGAGACCTCCTCGACCACATCGTCCCCGACATCGAAAAGACCTCGGGACTGGTGCAGGAGATCGCCGCCGCTTCCGCCGAGCAGAGCAGCGGCATCGGCCAGATCAACGTCGCCATGACGCAGCTCAGCCAGCCGATCCAGCACATGGCCGCGGCTTCCGAGGAACTGGCCGCCACGGCCGGGGAGATGAGCGGCTATGCCGAGCACCTCGAAGACCTGATGAGCTTCTTCAAGCTGCCCGAAGCCGACGTGGAACTTTTCGCTACCTGAACGACATGACGACCATGAACACAAGCGCTTATCGATTCGCCGCACCGGGAACAGGGGTGCGCCCATGAGACAACGCCGCCTCATGAACCAGATCAACGTCGTGCCCTACATCGACGTGATGCTGGTGCTGCTCGTCATTTTCATGGTGACGGCGCCGATGATCCAGACCGCCAGCGTAGACCTGCCCAGCGTCGGCAAGAGTTCGCAGCCGCCGGTGGCGCCGCTGGAAATCATCATCAAGCCCGACCAGAGCCTGGCCATGCGCGACCGCGCGCTGGGCGGCCAGGAAGTCAGCGTCGGGTCCATGGAACTCGCGGCGAAGATCAAGGAAGCCCAGGCGAAGAACCCGGGCCAGTCGGTGCTCATCGCCGGCGACAAGAACGTCCGCTACGAAGTCGTGCTGAACGTCATGGACGAGTTGCAGCGCCAGCAGGTGGCGAAGATCGGGCTGCTGGTGCAGCCCAAACAGGCCGGCAAATGAACGACGAACGGCTGGCGCAAAAGGTCGAACCGCCGGGCCGCCGCGCCTCCATCGCACTGGCGGTGGCGGTGCATCTGCTGCTTGCCGCCTTCCTGATCTACGGTGTCCAATGGCAATCCGAGCGCCCCGAGGCCGTCGAGGTCGAACTGGTGAGCGCAGTACCGGCACCACCCGCCGCCGCCCCCCGCCCCGAGCCGAAGCCGGAACCCAAACCGGAACCGAAGGCCGAACCCAAGCCCGAGCCTAAGCCCCTGCCGCCGCCGAAGGCGCCGGACATCGCGATCAAGGACAAGGAAAAGCCCAAGCCGCCGCCGAAGGAGGAACCAAAGCCGAAGGTCGATCCCTTTCAGGAGGCGATGAAACGCGAAGTCGAGCAGCTCGACCAACGCAAAAAGGCCGCCGCTATCGATGCGGAACTGGCCCAGGTCAAAGCCGCCCAGCTCAACTCGGCGCGCAACAAGAACGAGGCGAACTACATAGCGAAGATCAAGGGCAAGATTCGCGGCAACATCGTCATGCCGCCGGAAATCAAGGGCAACCCGGAAGCCCTCTTCGATGTGACACAGCTACCCAGCGGCGAGATACTTTCCGTGAAGCTCCGCAAACCCTCCGGCAACCCGGCCTGGGACAGCGCCACCGAGCGCGCCATCCTGAAGTCCAGCCCGCTGCCCAAGCCGGAAGCGGGTGATGTCTTCAGCCGCAGCCTCGAACTCAAGTTCCGCCCACTCGACGACTAGGGTCTGTTTACATTCAGTCGACGTGCGCGCCGACTGAATGTAAACAGACCCTAGACCCCGCTTTTGTCGCCGGGGTACTGAAGGGTATAATCGCCGGCCATGAAAATCCGCACCCTGTTCGCCTGCATCGCCGTCGCCTCCGCGACGGCCCACGCCCAGCTTTCCATCGAGATCACCGGCGCCGGCGCCAACCGCCTGCCGGTCGCCGTGGCCGATTTCGCCGGCGAACGCATCGTCTCCCAGGCGCTGACCTCGGTCGTGCGCGCGGACCTCGAACGCAGCGGCCTGTTCAAGCTGGTCGACACTGCGGGCCATTCTCTCACCGACACCAGCGCCATCGGCTATGCCGACTGGAAGGCGCGCGGCGCCGACGCGCTCGCCGCCGGCAATGTCGCGCCGGCCGCCGACGGCCGCTACGAGACCCGTTTCCGCCTCCACGACGTGCAGAAGCAGGTGGTGCTCGGCAGCCAGGGCTACGCCCACACCTCCGGCCAGCTGCGCGCCACGGCGCACCGCATCGCCGACTTCATCTACGAAAAGCTCACCGGCGAACCCGGCACCTTCTCCACGCGCATCGCCTATGTCGTCAAGAGCACCGGGCGCTACGAGCTGCAGATCGCCGACGCCGACGGCGGCAGCGCGCAGGCGGCGCTGGCCTCGCGCGAGCCGATCATTTCGCCGACCTGGTCGCCCGACGGCACCAAGCTGGCCTACGTCTCCTTCGAGGCCAAGAAGCCGGTGGTCTATGTCCACGACCTGGCTTCCGGCCGGCGCCACGTGGCAGCCAACTTTAAGGGTTCCAACTCCGCTCCGGCCTGGTCGCCCGACGGCAAGAAGCTGGCCGTGGTGCTGACCAAGGATGGCAGTTCGCAGCTCTATCTCGTCAATGCCGACGGCAGCGGCGTGACGCGGATTTCATCGTCTTCCGGCATCGACACCGAACCGCAGTTCTCGCCCGACGGACAGGCGATCTACTTCACCTCGGACCGCGGCGGCAGCCCGCAGATCTACCGCGTGCCGGCCGGCGGCGGCGAAGCCCAGCGCATCACCTTCGAAGGCAGCTACAACGTCACGCCCCGCCCCTCGCCCGACGGCAGGAGCCTGGCCTACATCTCGCGCAACGGCGGCCGCTTCCAGCTCACGCTGATGGATCTCGCCGCCAAACAAAGCCAGATCCTCACCGATTCGGCCAAGGACGAGTCGCCGAGCTTCGCCCCCAACGGGCGCATGATCATCTACGCCACGGAAGTCGGCGGTCGCGGCGTGCTCGCGGCCGTCTCGTCCGATGGCCGCGTCAAGCAGAAACTCTCAGTCCAGGCCGCCGATGTGCGGGAACCGACCTGGGGTCCCTTCGTCAAATGATGTTTTCCGGAGACAAATCCATGCGTTATCCCATCGCCATTCTGGCCGCCTTGCTGGTGACCGCCTGCGGCTCGCAGCCGCCCGCCCCCGAACAGGACCCTTCCGGCGTCGAAAGCCGCACGCCGCGCACGCCCGCCGACACCCAGCCGGTGCAGCAGACCGCCGTGGATGCCTACAGCGTCGCCGCGCTCAAGGACCCGAAGAGCATCCTCTCCAAGCGTGCCATCTACTTCGACTACGACAGCTACGTCGTCAAGGACGAGTTCCGGCCGCTGATCGAGGCCCATGCCCGCTTCCTCGTCAACAACCCGAAATTCCGGGTGCTGATCCAGGGCAACGCCGACGAGCGCGGCAGCCGCGAATACAACCTGGCCTTGGGCCAGAAGCGCGCTGAAGCCGTCAAGAAGGCTTTGCAGCTTCTCGGTGCGCGCGAGGACCAGACCGAATCCGTCAGCCTCGGCGAGGAAAAGCCGGTCTGCACCGAGCAGACCGAGGAATGCTGGGCGAAGAACCGCCGCGGCGACTTGCTGCATTCGGCCGCCAACGAGTTCTAAGTCATGATCCGCGCCCTCCTCCTGGCCGCCGCGCTCGGGCTGGCCTCGCTGCCCGTCCGCGCCGGCCTGTTCGACGACGAGGAGGCGCGCAACCGCATCGACAAGCTGCGCACGGATTTCGACGAACTCGCCAAGCGCGCCGACCTGGCGGCGAAAAACCAGATCGACTTCGCCAACCAGGCCGAGGTGCTGAAATCCGATGTCGCCAAGCTGCGCGGCCAGATCGAGGTCATCGTCTATGAACTCGAAGCGACGCAGAAGCGCCAGAAGGATTTCTACGTCGACCTCGACACCCGCCTGCGCAAACTGGAAGCCGGCCCGGCCGAAGGCCGACCGGAGGTGAATGCCGACGCGCCGAAAGCCGATCCGGCCAGCGAAGCGCACGATTACGAGGCGGCCCTGACCGCCTTCAAGAACGCGAAATACAAGGATTCGCTGGCGGCCTTCCAGTCCTTCATCAAGAATTACCCGAGCAGCGGACTGCTGCCCTCCGCCCACTACTGGGCGGCGTCGAGTTTCTATCAGCTCAAGGATTACGGCCACGCGGCGGAACTGTTCGGCCACCTGGCCGGCACTTGGCCGAACGACGCCAAGGCTCCCGATGCGCTGCTGGCCGAAGCCAATGCCCGCATCGAGGGCGGCGACGCCAAGGGCGGCCGGAAGGCGCTGGAAACGCTGATCGAGAAATATCCCGCCAGCAGCGCAACGCCCTCGGCAAAGTCGCGGCTCAAGGGCCTTCCGCCGCAGAAGAAGAAGTGACTGCGTCGCTCGACGCAACGCTGCGCGTCACCGAGATTTTCCATTCCCTGCAGGGCGAGTCGACGCGCGTCGGCCTGCCCACCGTCTTCGTTCGCCTGACGGGCTGTCCGCTGCGCTGCATCTGGTGCGATACGGCCTATGCCTTCGCCGGCGGCGCCGCGACGACGGTGGGCGATGTGCTCAGGCGGGTCGCGGAATTCGCCTGCCCCACAGTCTGCGTCACCGGCGGCGAACCCCTGGCGCAGAAGGCCTGTCTCGACCTGCTCGCCGCCCTCTGCGACGCCGGCTTCTCGGTGTCGCTGGAAACCAGCGGCGCGCTGGACGTCGCGGGCGTCGACCCGCGGGTGGCACGCATCGTCGACCTCAAGGCACCCGCTTCCGGCGAACTGGCGAAGAATCGCTGGGAAAACCTCGCCGTCCTCACCCCGCGCGACGAGATCAAGCTGGTGCTGGCGTCCGAAGCGGATTACCTCTGGGCCAGGAACGTTCTCGCCGAACGCCGGCTCGACCGGATTTGCCCGGTGCTGTTCTCGCCTGTGCAGGGCAGCCTCGAACCGGCGCTGCTCGCCGAATGGATACTGCGCGACCGGCTGCCGGTGCGCTTCCAGCTCCAGTTGCACAAGCTGCTGTGGGGCAGCGAGCGGGCGTGCTGACGCCATGAAGGCAACGATTTAGAATCCCGTTATGAAAACAGCTGTCGTCCTGCTCTCCGGCGGCCTCGATTCCGCCACCACGCTCGCCATCGCCCGCGCCGACGGCTACTCCTGCCACTGCCTGTCGATCGATTACGGCCAGCGCCATGTCGCGGAACTGGTTGCCGCCGGCCGCGTCGCCGCAGCCCTCGGGGCGGTCGAGCACCGCACCGTGAAAATAGACACCGCCCAATTCGGCGGTTCGGCGCTCACCGATGCCTCGATCGCCGTTCCCATCGACGGCGTGCAGCCAGGCATCCCGGTCACCTATGTGCCGGCGCGCAACACCATCATGCTGTCGCTGGCGCTGGCCTGGGCCGAAGTCCTCGGTGCCGAGGCCATCTTCGTCGGCGTCAACGCCGTCGATTATTCCGGCTATCCGGACTGCCGCCCCGAATACATCCGCGCCTTCGAGGTCATGGCCAACCTCGCCACCAAGGCGGCGGTCGAGGGCCGGCCTTTGCATCTGCACGCCCCGCTGATCGAACTGTCGAAAGCCGACATCATCCGCCGCGGGGCGGCGCTGGGCGTCGACTACCGGCTTACGGTGTCCTGCTACCAGGCCGACACCGACGGCCGCGCCTGCGGCGCCTGCGACTCCTGCCGCCTGCGGCGCGCCGGGTTCGATGCCGCCGGCATCGCCGATGTCACTCGCTATCAGGCGCAACCGACAGACCGGTAATCCGCGCATAGAGTCGGGTTATCCGACCAAAAAAACCTTTGAGTTACCGCTGTATGGCCTTTGACAGACAATCCCGGGTCGAAAACTATTCCAAGATGAAGTGAGGGAACAATGTCGGAAATGCAGGCACTCGCCAAAACCGTCGTCTGGTGGGGCTTCGGCCTCGGCGTAATTTTCGGTTTCTTCGCCAACAAGACCAATTTCTGCACCATGGGCGCCGTTTCCGACGTCGTCAACATGGGCGACTGGGGACGCATGCGCGCCTGGCTGCTGGCCATCGCCGTCGCCATCATCGGCACCAACTACCTCGCCTACAGCGGCATCATCAACATCACCAAGACGATCTACACCGGCCAGAGCCTGCCCTGGCTGGCGCACATCGTCGGCGGGGCCACCTTCGGCATCGGCATGACGCTGGCCTCGGGCTGCGGCAACAAGACGCTGGTGCGCGTCGGCGGCGGCAACCTCAAGGCCGTCGTCGTCTTCATCTACATGGCCTACGCCGCCCAACTCACCCTGCGCGGCATCTTCGCGCCGTTCCGCGTCAATATCCTCCAGGCCGCGCCGGTGACGGTGCAACTGCCGACCAACCAGACCCTGCCGCATCTGCTGGGCGGCAGTTTCGGCTTCGACCTGGCGCTGGCGCAGATGGTTTTCGCTCTCGCCATCGGCGGCCTGCTCATCGCCTTCGTCGTTTTCAACAAGCAGTTCTGGGAAAACAAGGACAACTTCCTAGCCGGCCTCGTGCTCGGTGCGGTCGTGGTCGGCGGCTGGTACGTGACCGGCAAGATCGGCTTCGCCGAAGATCCGGAATCGCTGCAGGAAATCGTCTTCGGCACCAACTCCAAACTGGCGGAATCGATGTCCTTCGTCGCCCCCTCGGCCTATACCATCGAACTCTGGTCGATGTGGACCGACACCAGCACCGTCGCCACCTGGGGCATCGCCACCGTCATCGGCGTCGGTATCGGCTCCTTCCTCTACGCCGTCGCCACCAAGGCCTTCCGCTGGGAGCACTTCGTTTCCGCCCAGGACATGTTCCGCCACATCATCGGCGGCACACTGATGGGCTTCGGCGGCGTCACCGCCATGGGTTGCACAATCGGCCAGGGCCTGACCGGCTTTTCCACCCTCTCCGTCGGCTCCATCATCACCTTCGTCGCCATCGTCATCGGCGCCTCCGCGACGATGAAGTACGAATACTGGCGCATGATGCGAGAAGAGTAAGCCAAATACCCTCACCAACAGTGCGGGTTATCGCCCGATAAAACATCTCGTTGGGCCGATGGCCTGCGGGTTTGTATGATGTCCCGATAATGACAAACGCCACCGGCAACGACCGGAGGCGCCGTGCCCTGCCTGCCGGATTCCGACCCCATCCCGGTTCAGCCTGTTCACGCATCAATTGGAGGAGACTATGCAAACACGCAAGCGCCTGATCGCCGCGATCCTAGCGGCAATGCTGCAAGCCCCGGCGGCTTTCGCCGCCGACGTCGCGATGCCGGCCATGGACGGCTGGAGCAAGGACATGGGGGGCTGGATGACCTCGATGACCGATCCCAAGATGATGGGCGCGATGGCCAACATGATGGATCCGAAGATGATGACGCCGTGGATTGGCGCCATGACCGATCCGAAGATGATGAGCCAGATGATGGCGATGGGCGACCCGAAGGTCTGGATGCCCTGGATGTCGGCGATGACCGACCCCAAACTCATGAACTCGATGATGGCGATGGGCGACCCCCAGGTCTGGACGCCGTGGATCAAGACCATGACCGATCCGAAGATGATGAATTCGATGATCGCCATGGGTGACCCGAAGGTCTGGACGCCGTGGATGGCCTCCATGACCGACCCGAAGATGATGAATTCCATGATGTCCGTCGTCGACCCCAAGGTGTGGACGCCGTGGCTCACGACCATGACCGATCCGAAGTTCATGAACTCCATGATGGGCATGGCCGACCCGAAGATGTGGTCGCCCTGGGTCACCGCGATGACCGACCCCAAGCTCATGAACTCCATGATGGGCATGGCCGATCCGAAGATGTGGACGCCGTGGGTCAACGCCATGTCCGATCCGAAGATGATCAATTCCATGATGGCCATGGCCGACCCGAAGGTCATCACGCCGTGGATGGCCTCGATGACCGATCCGAAGATGATCGGCTCGATGATGAGCATGGCCGACCCGGCCGTGTGGACGCCGTGGATGACGGCGATGACCGACCCGAAGATGATGAACTCGATGGTCGGCATGGCCGATCCCAAGATCTGGACGCCGTGGATGACCGCGATGACCGATCCGAAGATGATCAATTCCATGATGCAGATGGTTTCGCCCGAGGTCATGAACCAGTGGGTCGGCGCCATGACCAATCCGCAGATGATGGACGCGATGATGAAGTCCATGAACCCGCAGCTCATGGTGCAGATGATGAACGCCATGGCCGTGGCCATGACCGCGATGCCGAAGATGGCCACGGACATGAACAAGTCCATGGGCGGCATGGCACAGGCCGGCTCCAAGACGGCCAAGGCTGGCGCCAAGGCGGCCGGAGGCATGGCGAAAGCCGGCGCCAAGGCCGGCAGCGACGCGGCCAAGACCGGCGCCAAGACCGCTGGCGAGATGGCCAAGGTGGGTGCCAAGGCGGGTGCCGACACGGCCACCGCCGGGGTCAAGGCCGGCACGGACGCAGCGAAGGCCGGCGCCCAGGCCGGTGCCGACGCTGCCGGAAAAGCTGCCGAAGCCGCCGCGAAGAAGTAATTCGCCCTTGCATCATCGCGGGCGGGGGAAGCAAGCGCTTCTCCCGCACCCGCATTCTGGAGGATGGTCCCCATGCTGCGGAACATCGCAAAACTATTGCCCGTGCTTCTGATCGCAACCAGCCTCGGCGCCGTCGCCGACGACTCGGCGCCGCTCAAGAAGGACAAATCGCCGAGCAAGCTGCCGTCGCAGGACCTGCGGCAAGCGACGCCCATGCCGTTCAACATCCAGCTGCCGCCCACCCGGCCTGCGGAAGAGCACGTCCCCAACACGGTGCAGCCGTCGATCAGCCCGGAGGCGCGCGCCAACTTCGTCTCCAGCATGATGGCGATCAACCCGTTCTCGATGCGGGACATGATCGCCATGATGGTCGTCAAGTATCCGGCCAAGGACGGCCTCAGCTATGACGACGTCGTCGAGGCGATGAAGGTCAAGGCCAACGAGATCAACTTCAAGTTCGTCGGCCACAGCCCGCTGTGGAAGGACGTCGTCGCCATCACCGGCAAGAAGGACACCCCGCGCGTCGAATTCTTCAGCTTCTGCGACGCCGTCGTGGCGCGCGATATCCTCGATTACTCGCTGGAGTTCGCCGCCTTCCTGCCGTGCCGCATCGCCGTGGTCGAGGATGCCTACAAGAAGATCTGGGTGATGACCCTCGACTGGGACGTGCGCTGGCTCGATGCGAGCAAGAACCCGAACAAGTTCACCGCCGCCATGCGCGAAAACTCCATCATGGTGCGCGACGCGATCGACAAGATCATGCGCGCCGGGGCGCTCGGCGAATTCTGAACGACCTTGCCACGAGCGGTTTCCCGGCCGGATTGCGGCGCGAAACCGCCCTTCTCCCGCTGTTCTTGCCGATGGCTTGCGCTGTCGATTTGGAGTCGCTATAATTTTAGGTTCTCAGCGGGTGGTTAGCTCAGTCGGTAGAGCAGTTGGCTTTTAACCAATTGGTCACAGGTTCGAATCCTGTACCACCCACCATCGCTGACTCTGGGGGTATAGCTCAGTTGGTAGAGCAGCTGACTCTTAATCAGTAGGTCGTAGGTTCGAATCCTACTGCCCCCACCAGAAGGTGATGTAGCTCAGCTGGTTAGAGCGACGGATTCATAATCCGTAGGTCGAGGGTTCAAGTCCCCCCATCACCACCAGCATTCAAGCGGCTTCCGGCAGTGGAAGCCGTTTGCCTTTCGGACGGAGGGCGACGGTGGATTTCGATGTCGTCATCGTGGGTGGCGGACTGGCGGGCCTCTCGCTGGCCGTGGCGCTCCGCGCGAGCCGCCTTGCCGTCGCCGTCGTCGAAGGCAAGACACCGTCCGCACCGCCCGGCTGGGACGCACGCATCTACGCCGTCAGCCCGGCCAACCGGCGCTTCCTCGACGCCATCGGCGTCTGGCCGCATCTCGACAAGTCCCGCATGGTCCCGGTGCAGCGCATGGATATCCGCGGCGACGCCGGCGGCCGCCTGGAGTTTTCGGCCTACGACAGCGGCGTCGGCGAATTGGCCTGGATCGTCGAATCGTCGCTGATGCAGCGCGAGTTGCAGGAATCCGCCAAGCGCCAGGCCAACCTGACCCTGCTCTGCCCGGCCCGGCCGGAAGCGCTGGCCTTCGCGCCGAACGGCGCATCGCTGCGACTGGCCGACGGCCGCACGCTGACCGCCCGGCTCGTCGTCGCGGCCGACGGCGCGGATTCCTGGACGCGCCGCGCCGCCGGCATCGAAGTCGATTTCAAGCCCTACGGCCAGCTCGGCGTCGTTGCCAACTTCGCCTGCGCAAAACCTCATCGCGACACCGCCTTCCAGTGGTTCCGCGCGGACGGCGTGCTGGCCTACCTGCCGCTGCCCGGCAACCTGATCTCCATCGTCTGGGCGACGCCGGAGCCGCATGCGCGGGAACTGCTGGCGCTGGCACCCGAAGAATTCTGCGCGCGCGTCGCGGCGGCAGGCGATCATCGATTGGGCAGCCTCGAACTCGTGACGCCGCCGGCCGGCTTCCCGCTGCGCCTGATGCGCGCCCCGCACGCCGTAGCACCGCGCCTGGCACTGATCGGCGACGCCGCGCATGCCATCCATCCGCTGTCGGGCCACGGCATCAACCTCGGCTTCCAGGACGCCCGCGTGCTCGCCGACGTGCTCATGCAGCGCCCCGCCCACGTCGATTGCGGCGACGAGCGGTGGCTGCGGCGCTTCGAGCGTGCCCGCAAGGAAGAGGTGGTCGCGCTACAATCGGTCACCGACGGCCTGCAGAAGCTGTTCGCCCATCCGGGCCTGCCGCTTTCCGTGCTGCGCAACCTCGGATTGAACCTGACCAATGCTTTGCCTGTCGTACGTGACACGCTCGTCCGCTACGCGATGGGCTAAAACCCACTTTCCCGGAGACCTCATGATCAAACGTGCCCTGATAGGCGGCCTTGCTGCCCTGTTCGCCTTCGCCGCCCACGCCGAGGGCGGCGCGGAAGCCGACGTCAAGAAGACCATCGAAGCCTCGTTCGGCAAGGGCACCAAGGTCGACAGCGTGCGCGAAGCCGGTTTCCTCGGCCTCTATGAAGTCATGGTCGGCGGCGACCTGCTCTACACCGACAGGAAAGCCGGCTACCTCATACTCGGCGAGGTCATCGACACCAAGACGCGCAAGAACCTGACCGAAGAGCGCAAGGTCAAGCTCTCGCAGATCAAGTTCTCCGACCTGCCGCTGGAGTTGGCGGTGAAACAGGTGCGCGGCAACGGCAAGCGCGTCTTCGCCACCTTCGAGGACCCGAACTGCGGCTACTGCAAGAAGCTGGCGAAGGAACTCCAGGGCATGAACGACGTCACGATCTACACCTTCCTCTATCCCATCCTGTCGCCGGACTCGACCGACAAGTCGAAGGCGATCTGGTGCGCGCAGGACAAGGCCAAGAGCTGGAACGACTGGATGGTCAGCGGCACCGAACCGGCCGCCGGCAAGTGCGACACGCCGACCGACAAGGTCGTCGCGCTCGGCCGCAAGCTCAACATCCGCGGCACGCCGACCATTTTCTTCAGCGACGGCAGCCGCATTCCCGGCTACATCCCCGCCGCCCAGATCGAGCAGACCATCGGCAAGATCGGCAGCGGCAGCTAAACCCGAAGTACGCCCGACATGGCCGGGCGTCTCCGCATCAAAGGTCGTCGAGCAGCCACACGGTCATCAGGCCGTGCTCGAACAACTGCTCGATGAGTCTTTGCAGGCCGGATATTTCAGCAAGGATCAGGGTCATCGCCGCAGCACTCCCGCTCAGGGTAATGACCGGCACCTTAGCAAGCGGAAGTTAAACATCTGTTTCAGCGGTGCGACGACTTTGCGTCGCATCGCGTCGCGCGGATATTCCAAACGACTACCCGCCAACCGCGGGATGGCGCGCGAATACCCGCGTTCGCAGCGCCGGTACCCGGCGCACATGCACCAGACTGGAGCGGCTTGGCACCACGCCGGACCGGTTTGGGCGCCGCCAGCGGCCGAAACCCGCCTTTTTGCATGGCACAGCGGTTGCTAACTGTGCTGTATGAACGAAACGCGATCCATTTGCTGTTATTGCGGCGTCGGCTGCGGCGTCGTCATCGAACATGACGGCGCGCGCATCCTCGGCGTGCGCGGCGATCCCGAACATCCGGCCAACTTCGGCCGCCTGTGCACCAAGGGTTCGACGCTGCACCTCGCCGCCGCGCCGGAAACGCAGGTACTGCGCGCGCAGCATCCGGAACTGCGCCTCGACAAGTCCGCGGTCCGCGAACGCGTCACCTGGGACGCCGCACTCGACCATGCCGCCACGCGTTTCGCCGAAGTCATCCGCGAGCACGGCCCCGATGCCGTCGCCTTCTACGTCTCGGGCCAACTGCTGACCGAGGACTACTACGTCTTCAACAAGCTCGCCAAGGGCCTGGCCGGCACCAACAACATCGACACCAATTCGCGCCTGTGCATGTCGTCCGCCGTCGCCGGCTACAAACTCACGCTCGGCGTCGATGCGCCGCCCTGCGCCTACGCGGACATCGACACCGCCGACTGCCTGTTCATCGCCGGCTCGAATACCGCCTTCGCCCATCCCATCGTCTTCCGCCGCATCGAGGATGCCAGGAAGGCCAACCCCGCACTCAGGATCGTCGTCGTCGATCCGCGCCGCACCGATACCGCGGAAGCCGCCGACCTGCACCTGCCCATCCTGCCCGGCACCGACATCGCCCTTTACAACGCCATGCTCCACGTGCTGCTGTGGGAAGGCCTGTGCGACCTCGACTACATCGCCGCCCATACCGAGGGCTTCGCTGCCCTGCGCGACAGCGTGCGCGAGTTCACCCCGGCGGCGGCGGCCGAGATCTGCGGCATCCAGGCGGCGGACATCGTCACCGCCGCACGCTGGTTCGGTGCCGCCGGCCGCGCGACGCTCTCGCTCTGGTGCCAGGGGCTCAACCAGTCGGCGCACGGCAGCCACAACAACGCGGCGCTGATCCACCTGCATCTCGCCACCGGCAAGATCGGCAAACCCGGCTGCGGTCCCTTCTCGCTGACCGGCCAGCCCAATGCCATGGGCGGGCGCGAAGTCGGCGGCATGGCCAACCTGCTCTCGGCCCACCGCGATCTCGCCGATGCCGGCCATCGCGCCGAAGTCGCCAAACTCTGGGGCCTGGAGAGCGTGCCCGAGCAGCCCGGCCTCACCGCCGTCGAATTGTTCGATGCCGTCGGCGCCGGCAGGATCAAGGCCCTCTGGATCGCCTGCACCAACCCGGCGCATTCGCTGCCCGACGCCCGCAAGGTGCGCGCCGCGCTCGCCGCCTGCGAGTTCGTCGTCGTCCAGGATGCCTATGCCCACACCGACACCACCGCCTTCGCCGACCTGCTGCTGCCGGCCGCAACCTGGGGCGAGCGCGACGGCACGGTGACCAACTCCGAGCGGCGCATCTCGCGCGTGCGCGCGGCCGTGCCGTCGCCGGGCGAGGCGCGCCCGGACTGGCGGATCGCCGCCGACTTCGCCCTCAAGCTGGGCGAGAAGCTAGGCCGGGCAGCGCTGGCGCAGCGCCTCTTTCCCTATGCCGCGGCGGAGCAGATCTTCGATGAACACCGCGCCACCACGCGCGGGCGCGACCTCGACATCAGCGGTCTTTCCTACGCCCGTCTCGAAACCGCGGGCCCGCAGCAGTGGCCGTTCCCGGCGGGCGCCGCGCACGGAAAGACGCGGCTCTACGAAGACGGCGTCTTCGCGACGCCGTCGGGCCGCGCCCGCTTCGTCGCCGTCGCGCACCAGTCGACCGCCGAGGCCATCGACGCGCGCTACCCGCTGCGCCTGACCACCGGCCGCATGCGCGACCAGTGGCACGGCATGAGCCGCACCGGCAGCGTC
>CAZWFC010000037.1:0-21662 GCA_964632965.1 uncultured Rhodocyclaceae bacterium | reverse complement strand
CCAGCAGGTGCACGTTGTAGATCATGTTGTTGACCCAGGTGCCGCGCGTGTGCTGGTTGAAGCCCATCGTCCAGTACGACACCACCTTGGTCTTGGGATCGGCATACAGCTCGGCCAGTGCCTTGAGCTTCTCGGGCGGCACGCCGGACAGCTTGGACACCTTCTCCAGCGTGTACTCGGCGACGAACTTCTTGAATTCGTCGAAGGTGATCGGCTCGCTCTTGCCGGTGTCGCCCTTGGGCTTGCCGTCGGGTCCCGGGTAACCGTTGTTGCCTTCGTTCTTTTCCAGCGCGTGGGCCGGCCGCAGGCCGTAGCCGATGTCGGTCACGCTCTTCTTGAAGTTGACGTTCTTCTGAACGAAGGCGGTGTTGACCTTGTTCGTGCTGATGATGTGGTGGCCGATGTAGTTGAGGATGGCCAGATCGGTCTGCGGCGTGAACACCATGCCGTTGTCGGCCAGCTCGAAACTGCGATGCTCGAAGGTGGACAGCACATGCACCCGGCAGGTGGGGTGCGTCAGGCGCCGGTCCGTGATGCGTGACCACAGGATGGGGTGCATCTCGGCCATGTTCGAGCCCCACAGCACGAACGCATCGGCCTGCTCGATGTCGTCGTAACAGCCCATCGGCTCGTCGATGCCGAAGGTGCGCATGAAGCCGGCCACTGCGCTGGCCATGCAATGACGCGCATTCGGGTCGAGGTTGTTGGTGCGCAGGCCGGCCTTGAACAGCTTGGCCGCGGCGTACCCTTCCCAGATGGTCCACTGACCGGAGCCGAACATCGCCACGGAATCGGGCCCGTGTTTGGCGATCGCCTCTTTCCACTTGGCCGCCATGATGTCGAAGGCTTCGTTCCACGACACCGCGACGAACTCGCCGTTCTTGTCGTACTTGCCGTCCTTCTTGCGCAGCAGCGGCTGGGTCAGGCGGTCCTTGCCGTACTGGATCTTCGACAGGAAGTAGCCCTTGATGCAGTTGAGGCCCTTGTTGACCGGCGAATCGGGGTCGCCCTGGGTGGCGACGATGCGGCCGTCCTTGACGCCGACCAGCACCGAGCAGCCGGTGCCGCAGTAGCGGCAGGCGCCCTTGTCCCAGCGTATGCCGTCATTCGGCTTCGCCTGGGCAAGCACCTGGGCGCCGGGCACGGACATGCCGGCAACGCCGGCAGCCGCTGCGACCGCATTCGATTTGATGAAATCACGCCGCGTCAGTTTCATTTCAGACCTCCTTGTAGTTACGGCTTAACCCGAGGGTTATGCCTCCACTGAAATTTCCATTTCTGGATCGGATTCGACTTGGTGATAGACCATGGACGCCGACATCACGTTGTCCATCTGGCCGATGGTTTCGTAGGTGCTGGCAGTTGCGCGGTCATCCTCGGTTTCGATGGTGACGATCAGCTTGCCTTCGTCGGAAACCGCATGGACCTCGACGCCGGCGACGGCCCGAAGGCTCGCTTGTACGGAGTCGGCTGTGCCGGGCTTGGCATGTACGATCACACTGGATATGTTCAACAGCGTCTTCCCGTTCAAAAAAAACCACCCCGATGTCAGGGTTACATCGTCATGCTAGAAGGGGGAGCGTCGGAATTGATTGACGGAGGTCAAGCTTTCGGAAAGTTGAGTATCGTTCTCAACTACTTGGAGGGGGGCTCCAAAGAAAAACGGCAGGCACATCGTGCCTGCCGTCGTGGCGCCGCGACATGTTTTGCCGCGATTATTTGTTCGTCATTGCGCGTCAGTTGGCATCGTAATAATAGGATTTCTGCGGCACGGCCGCGGCGGCGAGACGCCGGCGGGCATCGGCATCCACCGGGGCCTTGTCCCACCACAGGGCGCGTCCCTTCTTCTGTTCGTCCAGTTCCTGCGGGTGCATTTCCAGCCATTCGCGCATGAAGCGGGTGTGTTCGGATTCGTACATGGCCATCCTGAGTCTCCTTCGACAAGTCAATCTTTGAGTCGCGTGATGCGCACCACTTCGGGAATGCGCCGCAGGCTCCTGAGTATGCGCGCCAGATGTATGCGGTCGGCCACCTGGAGCGTGAAGTTGATCGAGGTCGTGGCGCCGTGGTCGTCGTCCATGCTGACATTGACGATATTCGACTGGTCCGCGGCGATGGCGGCGGCGATCTTGGCCAGCACGCCGGGCTTGTCGGCGGTGACGATGCGGATGCCGACATCGAAATTGCGGCCGATGTCGGCGGCCCAGTCGACATCCACCCAGGCATTGCGCTCGCGCCCGGCACGCGACAGCGCGCGGCAGTCGTGGGTATGCACGATCAGTCCCTGGCCCTTGCGGATGATGCCGATGATCGGATCGCCGGGAATCGGGCGGCAGCACTTGGCGAGCTGCACGGTCATGCCCTCGGTGCCGCGGATGAGGATGGTGCCCTGCGGCCTGGATTGTCCGGCCGCCGTCTCGCTGTCGATGCCGCCGGCGAGACGGCGGGCGACGATCGCCGGCAGGCGCTTGCCGAGGCCGATGTCGGCCAGCACGTCCTGTTTCGACTTGACGCCGCAGGCGCGCAGGAAGCGGTCCCAGCCGGCCGCCGCGATGCCGGCGATGTCGATGTTCATCGTGCGCAGCGCCTGCCCGAGCAACTGTTCGCCGAGGGCGGAGGATTCGGAATTCTGCTGCGTCTTGAGGAAATGGCGGATCTGCGCCCTGGCCTTGCCGGTGCGCACGTAACTGAGCCAGGAGGGATTGGGTGCCGCCAGCGGCGCGGTGATGATCTCGACGCGGTCGCCGTTGCGCAGTTCGGAACGCAGCGGCATCGATTCGAAGTTGATGCGGCAGGCGACGCAGCGATTGCCGATGTCGGTATGCACGGCGTAGGCGAAATCGACCGGCGTCGCGCCGCGCGGCAGGGCGAGGATCTTGCCGCGCGGCGTGAAGACATAGACTTCGCCGGGGAAGAGATCGACCTTGACGTGTTCGAGGAATTCGGCGGAATCGTTCGACGCCGATTGCAGTTCGAGCAGCGACTGCAGCCACTTGTGCGTGGTCTGCTGCAATTCGGTCAGCGCGTGCTGGTCCTTGTAGAGCCAGTGCGACGCGACGCCGGACTCGGCGACGTGGTTCATCGCCGCGGTGCGGATCTGGACTTCCACCGGCGTGCCATAGGGGCCGATCAGCGTCGTGTGCAGCGACTGGTAGCCGTTGGCCTTGGGAATGGCGATGTAGTCCTTGAACTTGCCCGGCACCGGCTTGTAGAGGCCGTGCAGCGCGCCCAGCGCCAGGTAGCAGGTCGGCGCATCCTTGACGATGACGCGGAAGCCGTAAATATCGAGAACCTGCGAGAAACTCAGGTGCTTGTCGCGCATCTTGCGGTAGATGCCGTAGAGGTGTTTCTCGCGTCCGGACACCTCCGCGTCGATGCCGTAGTCGGGCAGGCGCCGCCGCACCGCGTCGAGAATCTTGCCGACCACTTCGCGACGGTTGCCGCGCGCCGCCTTCAGCGCCTTCATCAGCACGCGGTAGCGCACCGGATACAGGTGCTGGAAGGACAGCTCCTGCAGTTCGCGGTAGAGCGTGTTGAAGCCGAGGCGGTTGGCGATCGGTGCGTAGATTTCCAGCGTCTCACGCGCCACGCGACGGCGCTTGTCGGGGCGTACTGCGCCGAGGGTGCGCATGTTGTGCAGGCGGTCGGCGAGCTTGACCAGTATGACGCGGACGTCGCGTGCCATGGCCAGAAGCATCTTGCGGAAGTTCTCCGCCTGCGCCTCTTCGTAGGACTGGTGTTCGATCTTGTCGAGCTTGGAGACGCCGTCGACCAGCTCGGCGGCGGTCTTGCCGAAGGCCTCGGCAATCTGCTCCTTGGTGATGGCGGTATCTTCCATCACGTCGTGCAGCAGGGCGGCGATCAGTGCCTGGATATCGAGCTGCCACTCGGCCAGCGTCATGGCGACAGCCAGCGGATGCGAGATGTACGGATCGCCGCTGGAGCGGAACTGGCCGCGATGGGCGTCGAAGGAGAAGTGGTAGGCGGCCTCGACCCGGCTGACGTCCTCGGGTTTCAGGTAGCGGGCGAGTTGCCCCTTGAAGCGTTCGAGATCTTCCGCCATATCCACCGGCGGATGCATGTCGAGCGGGATGATCGGTAAGTCGTCGACCTCAGCGGGTGACGAATGCACGGAAACGGACGGAAGAGGCGCAGGCATCGCTTCTTCGCGTCCGCATCATGCCGGTCAGGCCTGACCGCGGTTGAGCAGTTCGATGCCGACCTTGCCGGCGGCGATTTCGCGCAGGGCAACGACGGTGGGTTTGTCGCGGCCGGCTTCCACCAGGGGCGTGCTGCCCATGGTGATCTGGCGCGCGCGATAGGTGGCGGCCAGGGTGAGCTGGAAGCGGTTGGGGATCTTCTTGAGGCAATCGTCGACGGTTACGCGGGCCATGATGGGTCTTTCTATTGAGTATCCAGGAATCGGAAAACGTCAGGGTGACGGGCCGCCTGGCGCGCGAAGCGCTGGCGGGACGCCCGCACGGCGGCGCAGAGATCTTCCAGCGCCTCCTGCAAGTTATTGTTGATTATAACAAAATCGAACTCCCCGACGTGACGCATTTCGCCCATCGCCGCTGCGACCCGGCGCTGTATGACATCCGCAGAGTCCTGGCCGCGCCCGCGCAGGCGCCGCTCCAGTTCTTCTATCGACGGCGGCATGATGAATATGCCGACGGCTTCGGGAAACATTTCCCGCACCTGCCGGGCGCCCTGCCAGTCGATTTCCAGCAGCATGTCGTGGCCGGCGTGCATGCGGCCTTCGAGCCAGATGCGCGAGGTGCCGTAGAAGTTGCCGTGCACCTCGGCCCATTCGAGGAACTCGCCGCGGTCGCGCATGGCGACGAAGGTCGGGATGTCGATGAAGTGGTATTCGCGGCCGTTTTCCTCGCCCGGTCGCGGCGCCCGCGTGGTGTACGAGATTGAATGGCGCACCTGCGGGTCGCGTTCGAGCAGCAGGTTGACCAGCGTGGTCTTGCCGGCGCCCGAAGGCGCCGAAACGACGAAGAGGCTTCCGGCGTTCATGGGATCGAATGGGGGAATCAGAATGTCGCCGATCATACCGCAGCGCAAACGGCGTGCGGCGTTGTGCGGTGCACTAAAGGCCGCGCGGCCCCGGCCGATAAGTTACTCAACGACACCCCACCGACAACGACCACCATCATGTACTCCTCACTCCAGATTCACGACAATCGCGGCGCCGTCCGCGGTTTCGTCTGCAGCCGCGACCGCGAGGACTGGCGGATTTTTCTTGAGGCGCTGGATACCGACGACGGCGAACGCCTGATGCGGACGCTCGACGCCGCGGGGCATCCGCGCATCGCCGTCATCAACAGCATCGTCGTGCATGACGAGTTTCACGGCAGGAATATCGGCCGCAGCCTGCTGAACCAGTTCCTGCACGTCGCTGCGGCGGACGCGGTGATCGTCCAGACGACGCGGCCGTCGCGCAATTTCTTCAAGGTGATGGGTTTCGGCACCTGCGGCGACACCGGACTCATGATCCGGACGCCGGGCGAGGACGTCGATCGGGACTGCGAACGCCTGGCGGCCTGATCAGCGCCCGGCCGAACCGGCGGGTGCGTTCATGCGCCCGGCCTGTCTTTCCCCGTAGATGTCGAAGGCGATCATGCCGGCGATCATGAGCACGACCATGGCGCCGAAGACCACGGCGAGGATAAGGCCGGCCCTGGCTTCGGACTTCTTCCGGGCTTCGGCTTCCGTCCTGGCGGCAAGTTTGTTGTCCATTTTCAGGTTCCCGTTGGGGCTCATTCCAGGTTCTGCACCTGTTCCCGCACCTGCTCGATCAGCAGCTTCTGTTCGAGCGCGATGGCGGTGATTTCGGCCGAGACCGATTTCGAAGCCAGGGTATTGGCTTCGCGGTTGAGTTCCTGCATCAGGAAGTCGAGCCGCTTGCCGACCGCGCCGCCCTTTTTGACGATGCGTTCGAGTTCGTCGAGGTGGGTGGACAGGCGCGACAGCTCCTCGGCGACGTCGATGCGGGTGGCGAACAGGCCGATTTCCTGGCGGATGCGCTCCTCGTCGAGATTGGCCACGGCGTCGCGCAGCTTGGCGGAAAGCCGCGTCTCGTAGTCGGCGATCGACAGCGGCAACAGCGGCGCGACCTGTGCCGTCAGCTCGCGCATGCGGGCGACGCGGTCGAGGATCATCGCCGCCAGCTTGTCGCCTTCGCGGCCGCGCGTGGCGAGGAAGTCCTTCAGCACGATGTCCGCCAGACCCAGGCTTTCGGCCTGCAGGCGTTCGGGATCGACAGTCTCGTCCTCGATGACGCCCGGCCAGCGCAGCACTTCGGCCACGGTCAGCGGGGCGGCCTCGGGCAGGGTGGCGCGCACCGCCTTTTCGAGCCGCGCCAGTTGCGTCACCAGCGCGAGATTGGGCGCCAGTTCGCGCGGCGCCGTCGCCTGGGGCGCAAGATTGAGGCGGCATTCGACCTTGCCGCGGCCGAGTGCGGCGCTGATTTTCTCGCGCAAGGGCATTTCGAGAAAGCGCAGTTCCTCGCCGCAGCGGAAGGTGATGTCGAGGAAGCGCGAGTTGACGCTCTTCACTTCCATGTGCAGCGCGGCCGGGCCAAGCTCGCGCGTGCCGGCGGCATAGCCGGTCATGCTGTATATCGTCATGGCGGAAACAGGCGCGGCTTCACGCCGCGCTGGCTGATAGGGAAAAGTTTCAGCGCCGGCCGACACGCGGAGCGCGCCGTGCCGGAGCTACAATCGGGCGAGTATAGACTGTCATCCCCCATGCCGCCACCGCAGGCCAACCAGCCCCTACCGCCCGGCTTCCAGCTCGACCGCTACCGCATCGACCGGCAGTTGTCGCTCGGCGGCTTTTCCATCGTCTACCTGGCGTACGACGAAGAGGAAACACCGGTGGCGATCAAGGAATACTTGCCCAACGCGCTGGCGCTGCGCAGCGAGGGCGTCGTGCCGGTCGTCAGCGAGGAGCATCGCAGCGCCTTCCGCCACGGCATGAAATGCTTCTTCGAGGAGGGGCGTTCGCTGGCCCACCTCAACCATCCGAACGTCGTGCGCGTGCTCAACTTCTTCCGCGCCAACGAGACCGTCTACATGGTCATGCAGTACGAGCGCGGCCGCACCCTGCAGGAACATATCCAGAAGCACCGCGGCGAAATCCGGGAAAGCTTCGTGCGCAACGTGTTTTCGCGCCTCCTCAACGGCTTGCGCGAGGTGCATGCGCAGAAGCTGCTGCACCTCGACATCAAGCCGGCCAACATCTACCTGCGCTTCGACGGTACCCCGGTGCTGCTCGATTTCGGCGCCGCGCGCCAGGCGCTGGAAAGCGACGGCCCGGCCTTGCGGCCGATGTACACCCCGGGCTTCGCCGCTCCCGAGCAATACGAAGCGCCCGACCAGCTCGGCCCCTGGACCGATATCTACGCCGTCGGCGCGAGCATCTATACGGCGCTCGGCGCCGCGCTGCCGCAGGCGGCCGATGCGCGGTTGCGGAAGGACGAACTGGTGCCCGCCGAAAGGCGCTGGGCCGGCAAGTATTCGCGGCAGCTGCTCGAAACCGTGGACTGGTGCATGAAGCTCGATTACCTCGAACGCCCCCTGAGCGTCTTCGCCCTGCAAAAGACGCTGGCCGACGGCGGCGAGACGAAGCGCGGGAATACCTGGGTCGATACCCTGAGCCAGCGTTTGAAGGGTTTGATGGGAAAATAGACTGATGATGAGTACCTACCCCCCATCCCCCTTTAGTTGTGGCGTAACGCCTGCTGCGCAGGCATTAGCCTGCTCTGAAACGCTGGCGCGTTTTCCGTGGAAGGGGGCGACTACGGCTCGCGATGCTCGCAGTTTCATGACTGCGCCTCCTGGGGGCGGCCCGGCGGAGGCGCCATGAAGTTCACCATCTTCCAGGAAAGCCGCATCGGCAAGCGCAGGAACAACCAGGACCGCCTGTCCTACTGCTATTCGCGCGACTCGCTGCTGATGGTCGTCGCCGACGGCATGGGCGGACACCTGCATGGGGAAATCGCCGCCCAGATCGCCGTGCAGTATCTGACCGAAGCCTTCCAGCGCGAATCGCTGCCGCGCCTGCCGGATCCTTTCATGTTCCTCTCCTGGGGTTTCACCAACGCCCATCAGGCCATCACCGCCTACGCCGCCGAGCACGGTCTGCCCGACGCGCCGCGCACCACCTGCGTCGCCTGCGTCGTGCAGGACAACATCGCCTACTGGGCGCATGCCGGCGACTCGCGCCTCTACGTCATCCGCGACGGCCGCATCCTGGCGCAGACGCGCGACCACTCGCGCGTGCAGGTGATGATCGACCAGGGGTTGCTCAGCGCGGAGGAGGCGCTTCATCATCCGGCGCGCAACCGCGTCTACAGCTGCCTCGGCGGCGACCATGCGCCGCAGATCGATTTTTCGCGCAAGACCCCACTGGCGTCCGGCGACGTCATCGCCCTGTGCTCCGATGGCGTCTGGGGGCCGCTCGACGACGCGGCCATGATCCGGACGCTGTCCACGACCAGCGTCATGCAGGGCGTGCCCCGGTTGCTGGGCGAGGCCGAAAGCCGGGCCGGCGAAAGCTGCGACAATCTTTCGCTGATCGCGCTGAACTGGGAAGACAATTACGGCGGCGACACCGCGCCGCTCGTTGAAACCCGTACCATGCCGTTCGACGCCCACACCACCCAGATGGAAGGTTTCAGTTCGCCGCGCGCGCGCGAAAAGGACCTGACCGAAGACGAAATAGAACGCGCCATCGAGGAAATCCGCGGCGCGATACAGAAATACTCACGATAGGAAAACCCCATGCGACCCAGCAACAGAGAACCCGGCCAACTGCGCGCGCTGCGCATCACCCGCAACTTCACCATGCATGCCGAAGGCAGCGTGCTGGTGGAGTTCGGCAACACGCGGGTGCTGTGCACCGCCAGCGTCGAGGACAGCGTGCCCGGCTTCCTGCGCGGCAAGGGCCAGGGCTGGGTGACCGCCGAATACGGCATGCTGCCGCGCTCGACGCACACGCGCACGGCGCGCGAGGCCGCCAAGGGCAAGCAGTCCGGCCGTACGCAGGAAATCCAGCGCCTGATCGGCCGCAGCCTGCGCGCCATCACCGACCTCAAGGCGCTCGGCGAGCGCCAGATCACGCTCGACTGCGACGTCCTCCAGGCCGACGGCGGCACGCGCTGCGCCTCGATCACCGGCGCCTGCGTCGCACTGCACGACGCCTGCGCCAAGCTCGTCGCCGACGGCAAGCTCGCCGCCAGTCCGCTGACGGACTTCGTCGCCGCCGTTTCGGTCGGTATCTACGAGGGTGCGCCGGTGCTCGATCTCGACTATATCGAGGACTCGGGTTGCGACACCGACATGAACGTGGTGATGACCGGCGCCGGCGGCATCATCGAAGTGCAGGGCACGGCCGAAGGCGCGCCGTTCTCGCGCGCCGAGCTCGACGAACTGCTGGAACTCGGCGCCGCCGGCATCCGCACCATCGTTGCGGCGCAGAAGGAGGCCCTGGCCAAATGAAAAAGCTGGTGCTCGCCTCCAACAACGCCGGCAAGTTGCGCGAGTTCGCGCAACTGCTGGCCCCGCTCGATTTCGAGGTGCTGCCGCAGGCCCAGTTCGGCGTGCCCGAGGCCGAGGAGCCGCACGTCACCTTCGTCGAGAACGCGCTCGCCAAGGCGCGCCACGCCTCGCGCCTGACCGGGCTGCCGGCGCTGGCGGACGATTCCGGCATCTGCGTCGCGGCGCTGGGCGGTGCACCGGGCGTGTATTCCGCGCGCTTCGCCGGCGAGCCGAAATCCGATGCGCGCAACAACCAGAAGCTGATCGCCGACCTCGCCGGCCAGGCCGACCGCCGCGCCCACTACGTCTGCGTCCTCGTCTTCGTGCGCCATGCCGACGATCCGCAACCCGTCATCGCCGAAGGCGAATGGCATGGCGAGATCGTCGATACGCCGCGCGGCGAAAACGGTTTCGGCTACGACCCGTATTTCTGGGTGCCGCAGAAGGGCTGCACGGTGGCCGAAATGCCGGCGGCGGACAAGAACGTCATGTCCCACCGCGGCAAGGCCCTGCAGAAACTGATCGAGCAGCTGCAAGCCGGGAAGTGATCCCCGTCGCCGTGGCCGGCACGGCGCCGGATGCTCCCAGGCTGGCGGCGCTGCCGCCCCTGTCGCTCTATGTGCATTTCCCCTGGTGCGTGCGCAAATGCCCGTATTGCGATTTCAACTCGCACGAGGCCACGGGCGGTGTCGGCGGCATCCCCGAGGAGGCCTACGTCGCCGCCCTGATCGACGATCTGGAATCCGCCCTGCCGCAGGTCTGGGGCCGCCCGGTGACGAGCGTCTTCTTCGGCGGCGGCACGCCCAGCCTGCTTTCCGGCGCCGCCGTCGAGCGCCTGCTGGCGGCCTTCCGCGCCCGGCTGCCGCTGCTGCCCGACGCCGAGATCACGCTCGAAACCAATCCGGGCACGGCGGAGGCGGAGAAGTTCGCCGCCTTCCGCGCGGCCGGCGTGAACCGGCTTTCGCTCGGCATCCAGAGCTTCGACGACGCCAGGCTCGCGGCGCTGGGCCGCATCCATTCCGGGGGCGAGGCCCTGCGCGCCGTCGATCTCGCCCTGCGCCATTTCCCGCGCGTCAATCTCGACCTCATGTACGCGCTGCCGGACCAGACGCTGGCGCAAGCGCGGCACGACCTCGCCACCGCCGTCGCCTGCGGTGCGCAGCACATCTCCGCCTACCACCTGACGCTGGAGCCGAATACCGCCTTCCACCATGCGCCGCCACCCCTGCCGGACGACGACCTCGCCGCCGACATGCAGGACATGGTCGAGGAAACATTGGCCGCTGCCGGCTACCAGCATTACGAAACCTCGGCCTTTGCCCGGCCGGGGCAGCGCTGTCGCCACAACCTCAACTACTGGACCTATGGCGATTATCTCGGCATCGGCGCCGGCGCCCACGCCAAGATCAGTTTCCCCGAGCGCATCCTGCGCGAAGCGCGCCGCAAGCATCCGGCCGAGTATCTGCACGGCGGCCGCATCCAGGAGCAACGCGAGGTGGCGGCGTGCGAACGGCCCTTCGAGTTCATGATGAATGCGCTGCGCCTGACCGAGGGCTTCGACGCGCGCCTGTTCGCGGAGCGCACCGGCCTGCCGCTGGCCGTGCTGCATGCCGAATTGCGTTCCGCCGAGCGTGACGGGCTGCTGACCGTTACGCCGGAGCGGATCGTACCCACGCCGCAGGGGCAGCGCTTCCTCAATCGACTGTTGGGGATGTTCCTGCCGCCGTGACCGGCTGGGCGCTCAGCCGGGGCGCAGGGTGTCGAGACTGTCCAGCCATTCGGATACTTCCGCCGCGACCGGTGCGCCGTTTTTCTGCCGCGGGTTCCAGCGCCGGCGGATTTCATGGGCGATGGCGTGCAACTGCCACACGCCCTCGCGTGCCGCGATCGCCATTTCGTCCAGCGCCAGCCGGTCGAATTCGATGTCGGCATCGAGCGCCGCCCAGTATTCGAGGTCGATGCCGACATCGGCCAGACAGCGTTCCAGATGTGTGAGGCGCGCGGCGATGAAGCCGGTCACGGGTGCGGCCGGCGTGCTTCTTTCCAGCGCCCGCCAGCGCAGGAAAACGATGGACAGGTCGACCAGGATTTCCAGCACTTCGCCCAGCGAATGCGGCGGCGCGCCCTTGGGCGGTTCCGGCGGAAAGATGTTCAGCAGGCGGCTCGAAAACCCGTGGTCGAGCTTGCCTTCGTTCATGCGCAGGACGATGCCCAGCCGTTGCCGCGAGGCGTGGCCGCCGGTGTGGGCCAGCAGCGTCGCCGCCAGTTCGGCGACCGCCAGCAGCTGACCGAGAGGACTCAGGCTGCCGCCGCTCAGTCCCTTCGGATAGCCGCTGCCGTCGATGCGCTCGTGATGTTCGAGCACGGCGGTGCTGACGACCGGATGCCAGACCGGGCTGCTTTCGAGAATGAGGTACGAAGTCAGCGGATGGGAATACAGGTAATGGCGCTCGTGTTCCTGCAAGGGGCGCGTGTTGTTCAGCAGGGCCGGGTCGACGTGAAGGAGGCCGAGATCGTGGAACAGCCCGGCCGCGGCGGCGTTGATGACTTCGTGATTGGCGAGGTGGGAATGATGGGCGAGCGCGGCTGCGCACCACGCCACTTCCAGGCTGTGGCGCAGGATTTCAGGCCGTTCTTCGCGCGCCACCGTCAGCTTGAAGGCCAGCGGGTCGGACAACGGCAGGGCAGCGAAGCCGCGGATCACGCCATGGCGCTCGACGTCCTGCGGCAGCAACGCAGCGAAGGCCGGCTCCTCGGCCAGCATGCCCTCGATCGCCTGCATCAGCCACTGCGGCGTCACCATATCGCTGACCATCAGGCTCTCATCCAGCGACGGCAACAGCTTGTGCTGCACCAGCTTGTCGTACAGCGCGCGGGTGATGCGATGCCCGCTGTCGACCAGCTTGATGCCCTGGCGCGAGAAGATCGCCGTATGCGCGACCACTTCGTGCTTCTCGGCGAGATCGGTGACGTGGCGCAGATACTGAGGGTCGTTGAGCGTCTGGTCCATATTCGAAGTCTAGACGCTGCATCCGGAAACGGGAATGCCCATTTTCCCGTCAGGGGCGGCCGGCGCCTCAGCGCGCCAGGTAGGGCTGGAACAGATACTCCAGTTCGGCCAGCGATTCCGCCAGCGAATAAGGCATCGCCTTGGCGAAAAGATCGAGCAGGACGACCGCATTGACCGGCGCATCCTTCTCGACCGCGCTGCGCAGCCGTTCCGCCATGGCGACGTTGATGACATGGAGGCGCTGGTAGCGCTCGCGCAGGCCGTCCAGCGCGAAATCAGGTGAGGTGCCGCGCTGCTGGCGGAAATATTGCGCCAGCAGGTACATCGAGGCGGCGCGGTAGAGGGTTTCCTCCTCGTTCGCCAGCGGCAGGTGAAAGCGCGCCATCGGCCTCAGCCAGGCTACTTCGGGGCAGTCGCAGGTCGCCATGATGAGACCCATCAGGGAACTGAGGGCCCTATGCGCGGTGGTCACGGCGTTGATTTCGCGCCCCGCGGTAACCACCGTCACCTGCAGCGTGCTGTGCGAAACCAGGCTGCGGGCGAAGTCCAGAACATCGGCCAGCGCGGCGGCCATGGGGCAGAGCGCCACCTGCTGCGCATCGAGCGGGCAGTCCTTGCACTGGTGGTGGGCGAGGCGCACCCAGGACGGCGGTTCCGCGCGCGGGACCACCTGCAGGGCCAGGGTCGCCGGATCGAGGCGGACGGCGAACCCGGCGCTGGCGCCGTCCTCGGTCCGGAAGCGGTAGTCGATCCGTACTTCCCCGGGCATGTCACTCCCTCCGCTTGAATATCACGTCCCAGACGCCGTGTCCCAGGCGCTGTCCGCGCTGTTCGAATTTGGTGAGCGGCCGGTAGTCCGGCCGCGGCGCAAAGCCGGCCGCCGTGTTCTCCAGCAGCGGCTCGCCGGCGAGCACCTCCAGCATCTGCTCAGCATACTCTTCCCAGTCGGTGGCGCAGTGGAAATAGCCGCCGGGCGCGAGGCGCGAGGCCAGCAGGGCGACGAAAGGCGCCTGAATCAGGCGCCGCTTGTGGTGGCGCTTCTTCGGCCACGGGTCGGGAAAGTAGATGTGAATGCCGGCGAGCGACGCCGGCGGCAGCATGTCGCGCACCACCTCCACGGCGTCGTGCTGGACGACGCGCAGGTTGGACAGTTCGCGCACCGCGATTTCCTTGAGCAGCGAACCGACGCCCGGGGTGTGCACCTCGATGCCGAGGTAATCGTTCTCCGCATGGGCGGCGGCGATGGTGGCCGTCGTTTCGCCCATGCCGCAGCCGATTTCGAGAATGCGCGGCGCCCGGCGGCCGAAGGCGGCGTCGAGATCGAGCAGTGCGGCGCGATAGGGAATTCCCCAGCGCGGCATGCCTTCTTCGAGGTAGCGGGCCTGGGCGTTGGAAACGCGGCCCTGGCGCAGCACGAAGCTGCGGATCGGGCGGTGTAGTTCGGATTCGTTCATTTCGGTCTCGGTGGCGGCAGGTTGAATGCGTTGCGCAGTGCCGTCTCCGGCTGCTTCAGCGTGGCGGAGAAGACTATGCAGTCGGCCGGCGAGCCGCGCATGGTCGTCTCGCGGCGCAATTCGGCGAGCCAGTCGGCGAACGTGGCGGCGGGGGCATCCGCAGGCCAGTCGCGTGCCAGCGTCGCCGCGGCTTCCTGCATGAGCGGCCGGTTGATTTCCAGCCAGACGGCATGGCGTGCGTCATGCACGGTGCGCATGTCGTCGGCGAACAGGCCGCGGCAATAGCCGTTGCGTGCCTCGATCCCGACGGCGGCGACCGTGCGGGCCATCAGTTCCTCCAGCCGGATGCGTTCGCGCAGATCGTAGCGCGGCTGGGCCAGGGCCTGGGACAGCGTGGCGCAGGCCGCCTTCAGTTCGACGGAATCCGGCGCGTAGCCGATTTCTTCCTTCAAGCGCAGCGTCCGGGCGAGCGACAGCCAGTCGCTCGCGAATTCCGTGTCGCCGTGATAGTAGGCGCTCAATTCGGCGATGGCCGCATCGATCGTCTCCTGCTGGCGCTCACGCCAGGCGCCGTAGGTGCCCTGGATTTCCTCGGTCGTCTCGGGCACGTCGAGGCAGGCCGCGGCCAACAGCGAAATGCCGTGGGCGATGCCGAACAGGCGCTGCTGGGCCAGCACGCGCGGATAGTCGAAGGCGTAGCCGATGCGTTCGGAGGCTGCCGGCGGCACCTCCGGCAGCGGCGCGTCGGCCCATGCCGTGCCGGCGAGCAGTGCGGCGCCAGCGAGCAGTGCGGCGCACCGCGCCCGCAGCGGGGAGCGCACGGTGGTTCAGGAACCGACGAGGCCCGTGGTCGGCGAACTGGGGCTCGCGGTGTAGAACTTCTTCGGCATGCGCCCGGCGCGGAAGGCTTCGCGGCCGGCTTCGACGGCCTTCTTCATGGCGCCGGCCATCAGCACCGGATTCTGCGCCCCGGCGATGGCGGTGTTCATCAGCACGCCGTCGCAGCCGAGTTCCATGGCGATGGCCGCGTCCGACGCGGTGCCGACGCCGGCGTCGACCAGCACCGGCACCTTGGCGGCGTCGATGATGAGCCGGAGGTTCCACGGGTTTAGGATGCCCATGCCGGAACCGATCAGCGAGGCCAGCGGCATGATGGCGACGCAGCCGATGTCTTCGAGCAGCCTGGCCTGGATCGGATCGTCGGCGCAATACACCATGACCTGGAAGCCGTCCTTGACCAGCACTTCGGCCGCTTTCAGCGTCTCCGGCATGTTGGGGAACAGCGTCTGCGGATCGCCGAGCACTTCGAGCTTGACGAGGCTGTGGCCGTCGAGCAGTTCGCGCGCCAGGCGCAGGGTGCGGATCGCGTCGTCGGCCGTGTAGCAGCCGGCCGTATTGGGCAGGTAGGTGTATTGCGCCGGCGGCAGGGTGTCGAGCAGCGAGGGTTGGTTCGGGTCCTGGCCGAGATTCATGCGGCGGATGGCGACGGTGACGATTTCGGCACCCGAGGCATCGATGGCCGCGCGGGTTTCGGCGAAATCCTTGTACTTGCCGGTGCCGACGAGCAGGCGCGAGCCGTAGCTCCGGCCGGCGATGACGAGGGGATCGTTGCTGGCGTTCATGGATATTTCCTTCAGCCGCCGCCGACGGCGACGACGATTTCGATGCGGTCGCCGGAGGCGACGAGGGTTTCGGCATGCCGGCTCTTCGGCACGATCGCGCCGTTGCATTCCACGGCGACGCGCTTGCCGGCCAGTCCGCGGGCGGCGAGCAGATCGGCGACGCTGACCGGCGTGGCGATGGATTCGGCAGTGCCGTTGATGACGACTTCGCTCATGGAAGGCGATTCTAGCATCGGGGGATTTGCCAGTCCGCCTCCGTGCCCCTACAATCCGGACTTCCGCGGGCGTCGTATAACGGCATTACCTGAGCTTCCCAAGCTCATGAAGAGGGTTCGACTCCCTTCGCCCGCTCCAGAGACCCTCACGAGGGGATTCCATGCCGCCGCAAGCACCGCCGGTTTCGCCCGGAAAATCCGCCGCCGTCGCGACGGGCGAGGATTTGCAAGTCCTGCTGTTCAGGCTCGGCAACCGCAGTTTCGGCGTGCCGCTCGCGCATGTCCGCTATGTATCGCCGATGCCGGCGGACTTCGCCGGCAGCGGTACCGATGTCGCCGACCATTTCGTCTTCGAAGGCAGTCCGCTGACCTACGTGCCGCTGTGGGACCGGCTGCAGCTGGCCTCGGCCTACGCCGAATACGCCGAGCTGCAGGCCATGCTGCCCCAACGCCGGCAGGACCATCTCGACTGGATGACCGCCCTCGAAAGTTCGTTGCGCACCGGCGTGCCTTTCGCCAAGGCGCGCGACCCGCGCCAGTGCGCGTTCGGCAAGTGGTTCTACGGCCACAGCACCAACGACCGCCGCCTGGCCCTGTTGCTCGGGCAGTTCGAGCAGCCGCACGCCGTGATTCACGGCCTCGCCGACAAGCTGCTGGGCCTGGTCGAGGCGGGACAGGGAACCGAAGCCCTGCGCGCCTTCGAGGAAGCGCAGAACACCACGCTCGCGACCTTGATGCGGCTGTTCGACTCGGCCCAGGAACTGGTGGTGGAACTGCAACGGCGCATCGCCGTCATCGTCACCGATGGCGATGCGACCTGCGCCCTCGGCGCCGACGGCGTGCGCGACATCGTCGCGGTGCCGGCCGAACGCGTCAAGCCGAATACCGGGGCCGGCGGCCCCGCATCCCGGGCGACCTCGGGACTGATCCTCCTCGACGACCACAATGTCGTCCCGCTGCTCAACTGGCGCATGTTCTGCACCGCGGCTTAGGTCGCCGGTTGCCGTCGCGCAGCAGCGCCGACGGCATGGGGCACGGCAGTTTGTCCACCGTTACTTGGAATCTCCGGGATTGTCCAGTTCGGTGCGCGCGCAATAGCGTCCGCCGTGGAACACCAGTGGTGGGCGTTCCTCGCGGTCGAAGTGTTCGACACGGCCGACGAAAATCAGGTGATCGCCCCCCGCATGGCGGGCCTCGTTGCGGCACTCGAAATGGGCACAGCAGCCGTGCAACAGCGGCGCGCCGCCGAGCCCCGGGGTCCATTCAAGATGGGCGAACTTGTCCAGCGCCGCGGCGGCGAAGCGATTCGACAGCTCGACCTGCTCGGCGGCCAGCACGTTGACGGCGAAATGGCTGCAGGCCTTGAAAGCCGGCATGCTTGCTGACTTGCGGCCGAGGCTCCACAGCACCAGCGGCGGATCGAGCGAGACCGAGGCGAAGGAATTGACGGTAATGCCCAGCGGGCGGCCGTCGGCATCGACCGTGGTGACGACGGCGACGCCGGTCGCATACTGGCCGAGCGCGACACGGAGGAGAAGCGGATCGATGTTCATCTGCGGGGAATCCATTTTCGTTAGCACCCCAAAAGCAGGGGCGGGCACCAGTACCCCAAAACCAACGACGGGCACTAGAATCGTACGGTTCGATTTCAGGAGCAGGTCATGCGCATCGGTACCCCTCTCTCACCGTCCGCCACCAAGGTCATGCTGCTGGGCAGCGGCGAACTCGGCAAGGAAGTCATTATCGCATTGCAGCGCCTGGGCTGCGAAGTGATCGCCGTCGATCGCTACCCGAACGCACCGGGCATGCAGGTCGCCCACCGCAGCCACGTCGTCGCCATGACCGACGGCGCGGCCCTGCGCGCCCTGATCGAGCGCGAGCGGCCGCATCTGGTCGTGCCGGAAATCGAGGCCATCGCCACCGACATGCTGGTGGCGATCGAGCAGGCGGGGCTGGCCGAGGTCATCCCGACGGCGCGGGCCGCCCGCCTGACCATGAATCGCGAGGGTATCCGCCGCCTCGCCGCCGAGGAGCTCGGCCTGCCGACTTCGCCGTACAAATTCGCCGACACGTTGGAGCAGATGCAGGCCGCCATCGACGGCGGCATCGGCTATCCGTGCATCGTCAAACCCGTCATGTCCTCGTCCGGCAAGGGCCAGTCGCTGGTGAAGGCGCCGGCCGACGTGCACAAGGCCTGGGACTACGCCCAGGCCGGCGGCCGCGTCGGCGCCGGGCGCGTCATCGTCGAGGGCTTCATCGATTTCGACTACGAGATCACCCAGTTGACGGTGCGCGCGGTGGGCGCTTCCGGCGCCGTCGAAACCTTCTTCTGCGAGCCCATCGGCCATGTGCAGGTGAATGGCGACTACGTCGAATCCTGGCAGCCGATGGCGATGTCGACCGTTGCGCTGGAGAAGTCGCGCGCGATCGCGGCGGCGGTGACCGGCAATCTCGGCGGCCGCGGCATCTTCGGCGTCGAACTGTTCATCAAGGGCGACGAGGTCTGGTTCTCCGAAGTCAGCCCGCGTCCGCACGATACCGGGCTGGTCACGCTGTGCACCCAGCGCCTGTCCGAGTTCGAACTGCACGCGCGCGCCATCCTCGGCCTGCCGGTCGATACGGCCTTGCGCCGTCCCGGCGCATCGGCCGTCATCTACGGCGGCATGGCGGAGCAGGGCATCGCCTTCGAGGGCGTGGCCGAGGCGCTGGCCGTGCCCGAGTCGGACCTGCGCCTGTTCGGCAAGCCGGAAAGCTTTCTCAAGCGGCGCATGGGCGTGGCGGTGGCGAATGCCGACACCACGGACGCGGCGCGCGTGCGCGCCAAGCTCGCCGCCAGCCGGGTCAGGCCGGTGCCGGCTTGAGCGATTTCGCCCGGCGGCTGACGGCGTGGCATCGCCGTCACGGCCGCCACGATCTGCCGTGGCAGAACACGACCGATCCATATCGCGTCTGGCTGTCGGAAATCATGCTGCAACAGACGCAGGTCGCCACGGTGATTCCCTACTACGAGCGCTTCCTCGCGCGCTTCCCGACGCTGGCCGATCTCGCCGCCGCGCCGGTGGCCGAGGTAATGGCGCTGTGGAGCGGACTTGGCTACTACGCCCGCGCGCGCAACCTGCATGCCTGCGCGCAGGCCGTCGTGGCGAGGCACGGTGGAACTTTTCCCCGTGAAGCCGCCGCGTTGGCCGCCCTGCCGGGCATCGGCCAGTCGACGGCACACGCGATTGCCGACTTCTGCTTCGGTGCGCAATTGCCCATCCTCGACGGCAACGTCAAGCGCGTGCTGTGCCGCTGCTTCGGCGTCGACGGCTTTCCCGGCGATGCCGCGGTCGTCCAGCGGCTCTGGCAACTGGCAGCCTCGCTGCTGCCGCCGCGCGCCGCCGCTACCTACATCCAGGCGCAGATGGACCTCGGCGCCACGGTCTGCACGCGCAGCAAGCCCCGCTGCGGCGAGTGTCCGGTGGCCGCCGACTGCGTCGCGCGCCGCGACGAGCGCATTGCCGCCCTGCCGACGCCCAAGCCGCGCCGCGCCGTGCCGGAACGCGCGGCGACCCTGCTGTTGCTGACTCACGGCAACCGGGTATTGCTCGAACAGCGGCCGGCGGCCGGCATCTGGGGCGGCCTGCTGTCGCTGCCGGAACTGCCCGACGGGGTGGATGTCGACAGCCGCGCACGGATGCTCGGCTGCCGCGCCGGCGCGGCGCAGGAGCTGCCGCCGCTGATCCATGTCTTCAGCCATTTCCGGCTGAGGATCGCCCCGCTGCGGGTGGCGGTCGAACCGCTGCCCGGCGTCGCCGAGCCGGGGCTGCGCTGGCTGAGTGCGGCAGAAATGGGATCGGCGCCGCTGCCGGCGCCGATCCGCAAGTTGCTGGCGGGTTTGTTCGCGGCGCCAGGTTCGAGCATATTGCCCGTCGGGTAAAACATCGAGCGCAGCGAGCAAACCAGTAGCCTCCCCGTGAAGGGAGGACGGGAGGGGCGGGCCTGTTATTCGCTTTTCGCGTGTTCCATCATCGACGGGTGACTCGCACGACCACGAGCGTTAGCGGGTTTCCTTCACCAGCCGTCCGTTCGACGGCTGCACCGGGCGGGCATTGTGGCTGTACAGGCGCGAGAAGATCGACACCTGCTGCTGCGATACCTGCACCGGCTGCTTGAATACCATCCAGAGCACGTCTTCCGAGCAGGGCGGCGTCGTCAGCGAACCCATGTAGGTGTAGTAGGCGCGGCGCTCCTTCGGCGGCAGCAGGGCGTTCAGGTCGATCACCGTCGCCGGGATGATGCTTTGGCCGCGTTCCAGCGGCATGCTGTTCCAGAGCGCCTGGATCAGCGGGTGCTCCATGCCTTTTTCCAGCAGCACGGCGACCACCGCCAGCTTGCCGTCGTCGTCCTTGTGCACGAGGTGGGCCACCATGTCGAAGGACTTGCCGTTGATGCGTTCCTCGGCGGGGCGGTGGAAATGGAACTGCAGCAACTGGAATTCGCGTTCCATGACCTTGATGCTGCTGCCTTCGCCGACATCGACCTGGATGGTGTGGCCGTTGTCGGTGATGCGGAACTGCGTCCGCTGGTAGTCGAACTTGATCGGCTCCAGGTCGACCTTGATGCCGTCGCGGATGTCGATCGGCGACTGGCGATTGCCGGTGCCGCAGGTGGCGTAGTCGCCGCGCAGCTTGCCCCAGTTGGCGGGGGAGCCTTCGCCTTCGTAGCTCCAGTGGATGTCCCGGTGTTCGCTTGCCGCGTCGGCGGGCTTTTTCTTCGCGACCTTGCGCGGCCCCGAGGTGGCATAGAGGCGTTCGAGGTCGTGCCTGGCGGCGACGGGTTTCTCGGCAACCTTTTCGGCTCTGGTCGGAGCCGGCTTGTTGTCCACGGGGCGGGCTTCCGCCGGCTTGGTGGTGGCCAGCGGGTCCTCGAGTTGCGATTTGTCGATCTTGGGCAGTTCGATGAAGCGCGGCCGCTCGACTGGTTTGGCTTCGACCGGCGGCGGCGCTGCCGGTTTCGCGACGGCCGGGCCGGTGTCGGCCACCGTCATGGATTTCGGTTTGGCGGCGGTATCGGCGGAGCGCATGTCCGCGTACATGACCGTGGGTTTGCCGTTGTATGCCTCGGCGGCTGCCTTTGCCGCGGCCACGGCCTGACGCTGCCCCTCGGCAGCCGTGCGCGGTCGGCAGGCTTCCGCCAGCAGCTTGTCGTCGGCGCTGCCGGCCTCGGCGGTGAGTTCGTGCACGCCGGCGACGGTTTCCTCGCGCACCACCCGGGCGTCGCGGCGATAGACGCGCCGGATCGTGGTGAACGTATGCCTTTCGCAATCGTAGCGGTTGAGCGCCTCGATCGCCGTATAGCGCATGCCCTGTTCGTCGATGAAGTCGCGGTCCAGGGCCAGCCGGCTCCAGGCCGTGGTCTTGCCGTCGGCCTTGCGGACGATGCGCGATTTGTCGAGTTCGATGCGGTCGCCCTTGACGGCGGCGACGGGCACCCATTGGGCCGCGCCTGCGGCGCCGACGCCGAGGGCTGCCGCGAGGGCGAGCAATATCTTCTTCTGCGTCGAGCGCATGGTCATCCCCTGGTTGCTATAGGTGGCGTATGCCTTTTTGGAGGTTGTCGAAATAACGGCGGCCCGGCCGGCTTCTTTAGCCCATTTTGGATGTCGGGTTGCATTGCCGGCGCCTTTCCAGTACGTTCGCTAGTCGAACGTGCGCCGTTGCGGCGCAAGAGGAGTCTTCATGAATGCCCACGATAAATTCGTTGCCGACCGCGCCCGGGTGGACGCGGCGGCGATAGCCCCATTGCCCAATTCGCGCAAGATCTACGTCACC